>JAYVCA010000079.1:0-13313 GCA_043750135.1 Chloroflexota bacterium
GTGGAATGGCTCGTCGCGCGGATGGCCGAGCGTGGGTTCCGCGCGTCGATCGATGCCGCGGGCAATGCGGTCGGTGAGATCGGGAGTGGTCCGATCCACGTCGTGCTCCTCGGCCACATCGACACCGTCCCCGGCGACATCCCGGTCCGCATCGAGGACGGCGAGCTGGTGGGCCGCGGTGCCGTCGACGCGAAGGGTCCGCTGGCGGCATTCGTCGCCGCGGCGACCGAGCCGCCGAACGGCGTCCGCATCACCGTCGTTGGCGCGGTCGAGGAGGAGTCGCCGACGAGCAAGGGCGCCCGCTATCGGGCTACCCTGCCCGCCCCGGACTGGTGCGTCATTGGCGAGCCGTCCGGCTGGGACGGAGTGACCGTCGGCTACAAGGGGCGCCTGGTCCTTGGCGTGTCGTTGGCCCGCGACGCGCGGCACGGTGCCGCGCCGGGGCCGACCTGCGCCGAGGAGGCCCTGGCGCTCTGGGAGCGGGTCGGCGCGGCGGCGGAGGCGCGGACCCCGCACGACGGTGGAGCGCGCGGGCTCGATCGACGCGGGTTCGATCGACTGGACTGCCGGCTTGAGGGCATGCATGCCGTCGCCGGCGATGGTCTGGTCGAGCGGGCCGAGCTTCGGATCGGCTACCGCATCCCTCCCGGTATCGCGACGGCCGACCTCGAGGCCGAGGTCGCCGTCCTCGCGGCGGAGCACGACGGCGAGGCGGTCGCCACGGTCGTGACCGTCGCCGCCGAGGAGCCGGCTCGGGCCCCGCGGTCGACCGAGCTGGCCCGGGCGTTTGCCGGTGCGATCGCGGGCGTGGGTGGTCGGCCGGCGTTCCGGGTGAAGAGCGGCACGAGCGATATGAACGTGCTGTTGCCCGCATGGGCCTGCCCGATGGTCGCGTACGGCCCGGGGGATGCGCGTTACGACCACACCCCGATCGAGCGACTGAGCCTCGAGGACTACGCGCGGGCGATCCTGGTGCTGCGAGGGGTCCTCGACCGGGCGGGCAAGCAGGTAGCATGACGCCCGTCGCCCTCCCGGGCGGGTGGAGGAAG
This sequence comes from Chloroflexota bacterium, assembly GCA_043750135.1. Taxonomy (GTDB): domain Bacteria; phylum Chloroflexota; class Limnocylindria; order P2-11E; family P2-11E; genus UBA4735. The sequence goes on from JAYVCA010000079.1 coordinate 1,050, forward strand.
TGGGACGTGCGTTCGACCCGGCGTCAACGCCAGCGAGCCATCCTCGCGGCGCTGGTGATCCTTGGCATCACCACCGGCGGCTTCGCGTTCTCGATCGGGCTCCTCGCCGGGAACCTCCAGGCCCTCACCTACGACACATTCATCACTGGCGCACCCGGAAAGCTGACCAATCTCGTCACCATCGTCGCCGTCGACGACGCGACGATCGCGCGATATGGCAAGTACCCGCTCCCGCGCCAGGCCTACGTCGACCTCGTGGCCGCCCTCAAACCGCTCGAGCCGCGGACCATCGCACTCGACGTTACCTTCTACGACGATTCGCCGAACCCGGAACAGGACCGCGCCCTCGCCGCGGCGATCAAGGATTCGGGCAACGTCGTGCTGGCGATGCAGGGCGCGGGCAGCTCACTGTCGCACGATGGCGCCGCGGTCTACCGGGCCGAGGCGCTCCCGATCCCGATGCTCCGCACGGCCGCCGCGGCACTCGCCTCGGTGAACATCATCCCTGATGACGATGGGCGCGCCCGGAAGAGCCAGCTGGTCATTGAGACGCCGAGTGGCCGCTATTACGCGCTTCCGCTCGTCGCGACCGCCCGATCGATGGCCAAGGCGCTGCAGCTCGCCGGCGATGAACGTGCGATCACGCAGACCGACACCGCGCTCGTGCTCCGCGGCAAGCCCGGCCTCGCCGACCGGGTGATCCCGATCGATCGCGGCGGTTCGGGCACCGTGTATTACGCGGCCCCGCCCGCGACCGACCTCGCCGACCAGCGCAGCCGCCCGGCCCCGTGCTCGCTCCCCGGCGAGTTCTGCGTCGTGTCGCTCGCCGACGTCGTGACCGGGAGCGTGCCACGAGCGCTCATCGTCAATCGCACCCTGTTCGTCGGCGCGCATTCGGCGTCGGCCGTGCCGGACAGCTATCCGGTGCCGAACAGCGCAAAAGGCAAGATGTTCGGCGTCGAGCTCTGGGCGAACACCGCGGCGTCGATCTACAGCAATCGCTTCCCGGTGTTGAACGAGGACCTGATGACCACGCTCCTCGAGCTGGTCATCGTGCTTGGCGGCGGGATCCTCCTCATCGCGCGCTTCCGCCTCCTTGGATTCATCGCCGCGCTCGCGGCGCTCGCCGCCTATGGGTACATCCGGTACGTCGCGTTCGGGATCGCGACCGTTGGCTCCAGTGGTGACGGTCCGATCGCCGTTGCCTCGATCGGCTACCTCGTGCCGGCGGTGTTCTGGTGGGTCGTGGCGCTCGGGTATCTGCTGGTCGAAGAGCAGCGCGCGGTCGCCCGGACCCAGACGACGTTCGGCCGGTTCGTGACGCCATCGATCGCCCGCACGATCATGGATCGCGAGGAGCGGGGGAGCCTCGCCCTCGGCGGCGAAGAGAAGCGCGTCACGGTCCTCTTTGGCGACGTTCGCGGCTTCACCACGCTCTCCGAGGGGCTCACGCCAAGCGTGTTGCTCGATCACCTGAACCGCTACTTCGAAGGGATCGTCGGGGTGGTGAACCGCTACGAAGGAACGGTGAACAAGTACAACGGCGACAACATCATGGTCCTCTGGGGCGCTCCGCTTGACGTGGCCGACCAAGCGCGGAAAGCGGTCCAATGCGCGCTGGAGATCCAGCGCTGGATCATTTCCGAGCGGGAGAAGGGTGGCCCGGACGTGTCCTTCGGCTTCGGCATCAACACCGGCCCGGTCGTCGCCGGATTCCTCGGCGCGATGGGTCGAATGGAGTACACCGTCATCGGAGATACCGCGAATGTCGCCTCCCGGCTCACCTCGAACGACATCGCCCGGCGGGATCAAGTGGCCTGCAGCGATGCGACCCTCGCCGAGCTGGGCGATGATGTGACCGTGATCGATCTTGGGGTGATCCCGGTCAAGGGCCGCGCGGCGCCGGTCCGGTGCTATCAGGTGGATCGGATCGGGGCGATCGCCAGCCTCCGGCCGGCGCCAGCTCCGGACCGGCCGATCCTCACCGCCACAATCGCCGGGGCCCATTGATGGCGCTCGACGACAAGGTCGCGTTCGTCCTGATGAAGCTCACCCACCTTGCGGTCCAGCGCGACCGCGAGGCGTACCTCCGCGGCCTCATCGAGCTCTGCACCCAGGCCGTGGATGCGGAGCGCTGCACGATCTACTTCGTCGATCACAAGACGAATGAGATCTGGGCCCGCATCGCCTCGCGGACCGCGTTGGAGATCCGCCTCCCGATGGGGAGCGGGATCGCCGGGCAGGCTGCGGCGAGCGGGGAGACGATCAACGTGCCCGACGCCTACGCCGACCCGCGATTCGACCGGAATATCGACGTACGAAGCGGATATCGGACCTTGAACATGCTCGTCGTGCCGGTCTGGGGCGCCGATGGCCGGACCGTCTCAGGCGTCATCCAGGTGCTGAATAAGCGGAGCGGCCCGTTCGAGCGGGCGGATCAGATGCTGCTCGAGCGGATCGCCGCAACGGTCGGTCCGGTGCTCGGCGCGACCCCGGCGGGCGAGCCGGCGTGAGCGAGGCTCCGGACGAGCGCGAGCGGCGCGAGCGGGAGCGCCGTGAGGTGGAGCGCCGCAGCCAGGCACGGCGAGCGCAGGACACACGCCAGCGGGGTGCGGCCCAGCTGGCCACCCTCCTGGATGTCACGCGGAAGCTCATGATCGTGACCGATCTCGGTGCGCTGCTCCGCCTCATCGCCGAGGCCACGACCGCAATGGCGGACGCCGAGCGGGCGACGATCTATATCGTCGATCGCGACCGCGATGAGTACTGGTCCAAGGTGGCCCTCGGGGTGGGCGTGGGCGAGATCCGTTTCCCGCTCGGTGTCGGGATCGCGGGGACCGTCGCCCGGACCGGCGAAACGATCAACATCGCGGACCCGTACTCCGACGCCCGCTTCAATCCGGAGAACGACCGGCGCACCGGGTTCCGGACCCGGAACCTCCTGACCCTGCCGATGACCAGCCACGACGGGCAGATCATTGGGGTGTTCCAGGCGGTGAACAAGCGGGTCGGAGCGTTCACCGCCGAGGACGAGGCCACCCTCGGCTCGCTGGCGGCTTCCGCCGCGGTCGCAGTGGAGAACGCCCAGCTGGTGAGCGAGCAAAAGCAGCTTTGGCGTTCGCTCATCGAGACGCTCGCCCGCACCATTGACGCGCGCGATCAGCAGACCGCGGGCCACAGCAAGCGGGTGACCCGCTATGCCGAGGTCATCGGCCGCGCCATGGGTCTGGACGCGCCGGCCCTCGAGGCCATCGAGGCCGCAGCATTGCTCCACGACTACGGCAAGATCGCGGTGCGCGACCGATTCCTTCAGAAGCCCGGCAAGCTCGACGACGCGGAGTTCGCCTACATGAAGGCGCATGCCGAGAAGACCGAGGAATTTCTGGCGTACCTGGATTTTCCGCGCGAGCTTCGCGACGTCCCGACGATCGCCGCGCAGCACCACGAGCGCATGGACGGGAGAGGCTACCCGCGCGGACTCCCCGCGAGCGAGATCGTCCCTGGGGCGCGGATCGTTGCGGCCGCAGATGTCTTCGACGCGCTGACCGCGCCGCGCTACTACAAGCCCGCGTATCCATTCGAAAAAACCCTAGAGATCATGGACGGCATGGCCGGAGACCATCTCGACCCCGCGGTGATCGCCGCGGTCCACGGCGCCGTTCCGGAGCTGAAGGTCTGTCTCGAGGAGCTTCGGGAGAGCTGGCCCAAGCCGGGCGACGAAGGCATGGGGACGATCCAGGAGGCCGCGGGCGCGCTCTCGGAACGTGACCGGGCCCGGCCGTCGTGAGGATCCGCTTCTGGGGGACCCGCGGCTCGATCCCGACCCCGGGCCAGCGCACCGTCCGCTATGGCGGGAACACCGCCTGCGTCGAGGTCCGCGACGCGTCGGATGCGCTCCTGGTGCTCGACGCTGGGACCGGTCTCCGTGAGCTGGGTCTGGCCCTTGAGCGGACCGGGCCGCTCACCGTCGATCTGCTTCTCTCACACCTCCACTGGGACCACATCCAGGGCATCCCGTTCTTCCGCCCGGCATACGATCCCCAGAGCACCCTGCGGATCCACGGGCCGGCGCAGCAGCGCCCGCTCCGCGAGATGCTGGGGCTGGGGATGGATGATCCCTTCTTCCCGGTCGACCTCGATGGGCTGCCGGTGCAGCTCCAGGTCCACGACCTGAAGAGCGGCGCGCAGCGGCGGATCGGCCCGTACGACGTCCGCGCCACCCGCATCTATCACACCGCGCCCGCGCTCGCCTATCGCGTCGAGGCGGACGGCCGGTCGCTCGTATACGCCACCGACACCGAGGATGCGTTCAGCGGCGAGGTGAATCCGGTCATCGCGCTGGCGCGCGCCGCGGACACCCTGATCCACGACGCGCAGTTCCTCGACGGCGACTTCAGGCGCGGGTGGGGGCACTCGACCGTCGCGAGCGCGATCGATGTGGCGGTCCAAGCGCAGGTGCGGCGGCTGATCCTCTACCACCACGATCCGGACCGCACCGATGACCAGCTCGACGCCATCGCCGGCGAGGCCCAGCGCAGCGCGCACGAGCAGCGTCCCGGTCTCGAGGTCTTGGTCGCCCGCGAAGGGCTCGAGCTCACGATCTGACGCTCGCACCGGTCAGGCGGTTCCGGGTCACGCGGTTCCGGCCGCGTCGCCCATCGGTCAGGCCGGGCGGGGTCGCGGCTAGGGAGTCCGCCTGGCGTTCAGCACCCGAACAAGCTCGGCGAGCTCACTCCCCCCAGGGATCTCGGTCCATTCATGGCCGCCGGCCCGTACGTCGTGGGCGCAGAACGCCCAGCGGCGCTCATGGATCGTCAGACGGTCGCGCAGGCCCTCGCCGGAGCGGTGCTCGGAGCGAGTACAGCGGTAGTGGATCAGCTGCGATGTGGACCCGTCGCCCATGCGGCCGTGTCCGCCTTCCCCCGGGGCTTTCGTTCCCCTTAAGGGACATGCTAGCCCGTGAGCGCTCCCGCATACTGCGCGATGCTCCGGCCGAGGAGCTCGAAGTCGAACGGCTTCTCCAGCATCGCCGCCGCACCGTGCGGGATCTCGGCGTTGCGCCGGAAGGTGCCGGTGAGCACGATGACCGGCGGAGCCACCGTCCGGTGATCGCTAGTTAAGCGCTCCCGTAAGTGCTCCAAGAATTGCCACCCGTCCATGACCGGCATGGCCAGATCGAGCAGGATGAGGTCGGGACCCCAGGGAAGCGCGTCGAGGGCCTCGGCGCCGTTCACCGCGCACCGGGTCTGGTAGCCGGCGTCTTCGAGCCAGTCGCGGGTGAACAGCCGCAGCCCTTCGTCATCTTCGACCACCAGGACGCGGAACGGCACGGCACTCGTCATGACGGGTGGGCATCGCACGTCCGGTGCCGTCAACGTAACGGCCCCCCCCGGGCCTGGCGCAGTGGGCGAGGAGGGATTCGAACCCTCACGCTCTTGCGAGCGCAAGACCCTAAATCTTGTGCGGCTACCGTTACGCCACTCGCCCGCCAGTGAGTCTATCGGCGACCCGGCGGATCCAAACGCGCGCGCAGCCACTCTCGCAGCGCAGCCAGGTCGGGCCGTTCGAGCGCTGCGCTCACCACGGCCTGGACATAGCCCAGACGGTCGCCGGTGTCGAAGCGCTCGCCCACAAAGGCATGGGCCCACACCGGCCTGCGCGCGGCGAGCGCGTTCACCGCGTCGCTGAGCCAGACCTCACCCCCCTGGCCGGGCGGGGTGCGGGCCAGTTCGGCGAAGATCTCCGGCTCGAGCACGTAGCCGTGCACCTGCGCGAGGTCCGAGGTCGTCTGGCCCACCGCGGGCTTCTCCACGATCCGCCGCATCCGCCAGGTCCGCTCGCCGGCCGGCTCGCCTTCGACAATGCCGTAGCGGGAGATCTGCGCCGGCGGGACACGCATGACCCCGGCGACGCTGCCTCCGCCCTGGCGGTCCCGGCAGTCGAGGAGCTGGCGCGCGACCGGGACCGCCGCCGTCGCGATGTCGTCGCCCCAGATCATGAGAAATGGACGATCTCCGACCAGATCGCGCGCGCGGAGCACGGCGTCGCCATTTCCCAGCGGCTCGTCTTGCTGGATCACCGTCACCCGGGGCCCGGAGCGCTCCCGCCGAACGCGGGCCAGCTCGGCCGTGCGTCCGTCGCGCGCCAGCCGTGCCTCCAGCTGCGGCGCGGGCTGGAAGTAGCGGTCGAGCGCATCCTTGCCCGGCGCGCTGACGACGATGACCTCGTCAACGCCGGCCGCGGCGACCTCGGCGATCACGAGATCGATCGTCGGCGTGTCGATGATCGGCAGCATCTCTTTCGGGATGGTCTTCGTCACTGGAAGGAACCGCGTCCCGAGGCCCGCGGCCGGGATGACCGCGACGCGGACAGGTGCGGGCGTCACTCGGCGACGCGCGCCGCGCGCCCCGACAGGCGCTCGATGACTTTGATGAGCGCGAGATTGCCTTCGCGTCCGCCACTCTCTTGTTGGAGCGCGCTGTAGAGGGCGTGGGCGAGCGAGGTCCCGGGAAGGCTCACGTGCTCGGCGAATGCCGCTTCGAGCACCAGACGCAGGTCCTTCTGCTGGAGGTCGACCATGAACCCCGGGCGGAAGTCGCCGGCGAGCATCTTGGGGGCGTAGTTCTGCATCGCCCACGAGCTGCCCGCGCCGCCGGCGATGACCTGTCGGGTCCGCTCCAGATCGATCCCCAGCGCCGCGGCGAAGACGAGTGCCTCGGACACGCCGAGATTGTTGATCGCGACGGCGATCTGGTTGGCGAGCTTGCAGGCCTGTCCTGCGCCATGGCCGCCGATGTGGACGATCGTCTTTCCCAGTGCTTCGAAGAGCGGCATCGCCCGCGCGACGTCCACCGCAGCACCGCCGACCATGATCGCCAGGCGCGCCTCGACCGCGCCGATCTCGCCGCCGGAGACCGGCGCGTCGAGGGTCGCGAAGCCCGCAGCGGCCGCGCGGTCGGCAATGGTGCGGGACACCGCGGGCGAGATGGTGCTCATGTCGATCGCCAGGAGGCCGGGATGCGCGCCCGCGGCGATCCCCTCGGGGCCGAAGGTGAGCGCCTCGACGTCGGGCGAGCTGGTGACCATCGTGACGACGATGTCCGACACCTCGGCGACCGCCCGCGGCGACGTCACGACGGCGGCGCCTTCGGCCGCGAGCGGCTCGGCCCGCGCCGCGGTGCGGTTCCAGACCGTCACCGGGAACCCCGCGCGCAGCGCATTGCGGGCCATCGGCAGACCCATGATCCCGAGACCGCAGAAGCCGATGCGCTCCGTGCGTCCGGGGCTCAGCGGCGCCGGCGCGGCGGGGCTCGCCGGGTGAGCCGGGTCAGCCGGGCTAATTGGTACGGTCATCTTCGGGGCCGGGCGCCTCATCGTCGCCGGGGTCGCCATCGGCATCCGCAGCGACGAAGACCGTGCGAATGGCCTCGTCGGCGGCCACCAGGAAGGTGTCCTTCTCGGTCTCGCCGACATTCACCGAAGCGATGAGCCGCTCGTCGGTGACGTGGAAGAATCCGTGCGCGCGCTCGAGCTCGTTCGCGATGGCCTCCGGGAGCGACGGCTCCTCGAAGCTGTCCATGACCAGGATGCGGGCCTTCTTCACCAGCGCGAAGAAGTCCTCCGGGCTGTGGCGCTCGGGGTGGCACACCAGGACCGCAGAGCCGAGGTCCTCGTCGCCGTCGTGGATCTCGTAGAAGTACAGCATCGTGAGCGAAAGCCTAAACTACACGTCTCCATGACCGAGACGCCCTCCACCGACCTGCCCGCGACCGAGGCGACGGAGCCGCAGCCGCGCTCTGCCGTGGACCCGGCGCCGGACCCGGCCGCGAGCCCACCGGCAGGCGTCCGGTACACCATCGAGCGCAAGGCGGCGTCGGTCGCGGTGCTCGCCGTGGAGGTCGACGCGGACCGTCTCGAGCGCGCGAGCGAGCGGGCCTACCGCCGGCACGTCGGGCAGGCTCGGATCCCCGGATTCCGCCCGGGCAAGGCCCCGCGCGCGATCTACGAGCGTACCTACGGCGCGAGCCACCTCTGGGAGGATGCCGCCGGCGACATCGTCGATGAGACGTTCAAGCAGATCACCGGTCATGAGGGGCTCATCGCGCTGGACCGTCCGGACGTCGAGGTGAGCCAGCTCGAGCCAGGCACGGATCTGAAGTACACCGCGACGTTCCCGGTGAAGCCCGAGGTCACGCTCGGCGACTACGCCGCGCACGGCGCGACCGTCACCCCAGAGCCGCTCCAAGAGGAGGAGGTCGAGCGGACGATCGCCGGGATGCGCGAGCATCACGCCGAGCTCCGGCCGATCGACCGACCGGCGGAGGGGTCCGATGTCCTCACCATCGACCTCGATGTGGTCATTGACGGGAAGCAGCTGCCGCCGATGGGCCGCAACGCCCATTTGGAGCTGGGGCGCGAGTACCCGATCCCCGGTCTCGCCGAAGGTCTCGCCGGAGCGACCGCCGGCGAGACGCGCACCCTCGAGCTCACCTTCCCCGACGAGTATCCGGATGAGGATCTTCGCGGTAAGCAGGGCAGCTTCAGCGCGAAGGTCACTGCGGTCGCCGAGAAGCTCCTGCCAGATCTCGACGACGAGTTCGCCAAGACCGTGGGCGTCGCCGATCTGGGGGCGCTCGATCGCGCGGTGCGGGGCGAGCTCGCCCACGCCGCGTTCCACGAAGCGCGTGACGCGGCGGCCGAGAAGCTTCTCGCGCACCTCCTCGCCTGCGCCACGGTCGAGATCCCTGAGATCCTTGTCCAGGACGAGCTCGACCACCTCACCGCCGACCTCAAGGGCCGCATCGCCGAACAGGGGATGAGCTGGGAGCAGTTCCTCCTCCAGGCGCGCAAGACCGAGGCGGAGATCCGCACGGACTGGCGCGCTGCCGCCGAGCGCCGCGCAAAGTCGCTCCTCGTTCTCGACGCGCTCGCCAAGCGCGAGAACATCCAGATCTCCGGAGCCGAGCTGGCCCAGGAGGTCGCCCTCACCCCGCTCGCGCAGCAGGATCCCGCGGCCCTTCGCGATCCGGCGGTCCTCGCGTCGCTGGCGCGCTCGATGCGGAACCGCAAGCTCGTGGACAAGCTCATCGGCCTCGAAGGTCCCGACGCCGAGCGCGAGCTGATGAAAGCCGCGGGCGCCCCCGACGACGTCGCCGACCCGCACGGTCTCGACCCCCTAGCCGCGGAGGGACCGGCGGCCGGAGCGGAGGCGGCAGCTGAGGCGTTCGTCGTACCGGAGCCGACCGATGCGACCCCCGCAGGCCGCGATGCGATCCGCGCGCTGCTGCAGGACGAGCCCCGCTCGGCCTAGCCTGCCGCTCCGGACCCGTCCGCGGTCCGGGTCAGCCACGACCGGACGCGGGCTCGGACCTGTGCCACCGCGAAGGGCTTGGTGATGTAGTCGGTCACCCCTTCGGCGAATGCGGCCTGGATGTCTTTCTCGCTCGAGCGCCCGGTGAGCATGACGATGGGCACGCTGGCCAGGCGCGGGTCGCCGCGGAGGGCCCGCGCGACCTCGAGGCCGTCGCGGCCGGGCATCTGGACGTCGAGGAGGATGAGATCGAAGGCGTCGCGCTGTGCGAGCTCCAGCGCCTGATCGCCGTCGGTCACGCAGACCACCTGGTAGCCGTCACCGGCGAGGATCGTTTCGAGGACGGTGACGATCGCGCGGTCGTCGTCGGCCACGAGGATGCGCGCCCGGGTCGGCAGGCGCGGTGCGCGCGGACCCTCGTCCACGGTCTGCACCGCGGCACCGGACTCTGCGAGCACGATCTCGTCGCCTTCGAGCGCCGCGCCGACTTCCAGTCCGGTTCCTGATTCCTCCGCCCGCGCACGGGCCATCCGGACGAGGGCGTCGACGCCGGGATCGTCGCGGCCGGGATCATGGTGGAAGAGGATCAGACGCCGCGCACCTGCCGTCGCCGCGATGTCGACCGCGTACTCGACCGTGCTGTGACCCCAGCCCGACCGTGCGGGGTAGTCGGCGTCGGTGTACTGGGCGTCGTGGATCACCACATCGGCTCCGCGCAGCAGGTCGGCGTGTCGGGCGTCCCCCGCGTGGAGGAGATCGGCGGTCGCGAAGGTGCCGGCGGCACGATCGGCGCGCCAGATCGGAAAGGCGTTCGCTTCGTGGTCGGTGGCGTACACGAACGTCGCGTCGCCGGCGGTGACGCGATATCCAAGACAGGGGGCGGTGTGGTTCATGAATTCGCTGCGAATGGTGAGGCCCCCGACCGCGAACTCGCCCTCGCCGAGCTCCACGAACTCGACCTGGGCCGGGAGGTCGTCCATCGGCACCGGGAAGTACGCGTAGTCCATCTGTCCACCCATCGCCGCTGGGAACGTCCGGTCGATGCCCGCCGGCCCGTAGACCGTGAGGTGGGACCCCGGGACGAACGCCGGGAGAAAGAACGGAAGGCCCTGAATGTGATCGGCGTGGGTGTGGCTGATGAACAGGTGCGCCCGCACCGGTCCGGCGTCCGCGAGCGCGATACCGAGCTTCCGTGCCCCGGTGCCGCAGTCGAAGATGAGGAGGGTCCCATCGTCGGCGCGAGCTTCGACACAGGGGGTGTTCCCGCCGTAGCGGATGGTCTCGGGTCCGGCCGCGGCGATCGATCCGCGGACGCCCCAGAACCGGATGCGGATCTAGTGCCTCGCGCCGCGGGACACTTACCGCACCACGGGCGCGACGACCGCGATCTTCGCCGCGAGGTCGCGCATCGTCGTCGCGCCGGCGTTCTGCGGTGTGGAGATGACGAGCGGCTTTCCCTGGTCGGCGGCATCATCGAACGGCTCCGAGTAGGGCACCACGAGCGATGCCGGCCGCGCGAAGAACCGCGAGACCTGCTCGTTGTCGAGGCCGTGAGCGGTGATCCGGTTCACGATGAGGAGGACGCGGCCTTTCGGTACGCCGAGCTTTTCGAGGGTCTCGAGGCAGTCGAGGGTGGCCTTCATCGACGCGAGGTGGGCCGAGGTCACCAGACAGATCGCGTCGGCGGCGTCGATCGCGGCCAGGGTGAGCTGCGTGAAGCTGGCCGCGCTGTCGATGACCACGTAGTCCGAGGTCGACCGGAGGCGGTCGATCGCATGCTGGGCCGCGGCGACGGTCACGAGCTCGGCGCGCTCCGGGAGGCCGGCGCCGCTGATCAGTCGCACGCCGCTGGCGTGCTGCGCGACGAAGGTGCTGAACAGCTCATCGTCCATGTCCTCGATCCGGGTGTCGGCGAGATCGGCGAGGGTGCGCTGTGGCCGGAGATCGAGCAGCAGCGCCGCATTGCCGAACTCGACCGCGAGGTCGAGCAGCCCGACGCGGTAGATCGTCGTGAAGGCGAGCGAGATCGCGGCGTTCACCGCGAGGGTCGTGGCCCCGACCCCGCCTTTGGCGTGGAGGAACAGGCAGACCCGCCCCTTGGGGGCGACCGATCCGGTGGCCGTCGTGGCGGCCGCGGCGCGGCGCAGCAGGACCTCGACCTTCGCCGAAAGGAGCGCCATCTCCACCGGCTTCGGGACGTATTCGTCGGCGCCCTGGGCGTAGCCGGTCAGCACGTCGTCGGCGGCCTTGCGCGCGGACAGCATGATGATCGGCACGCGGGCGGTGCGGTGCTCGCTGCGCAAGCGGCGGGTGAGCTCGAGGCCGTTCATGTTGGGCATGTTCACGTCGGTGATCACCAGGTCCGGCGCCTCGCGCTTGATCGACAGGAGCGCTTCGTACCCGTCGTTCGCGACCGTCACCCGGTACCCGCGCCGCTCGAGGTACGTCTGGAGCAGCTTGCGGATCTGTCCCTCGTCGTCGACGAAGAGAATTCGCTCTCCGGCCATCGCCTAGTCCACGCGCCGGGCGGGCCCGGCGAACTCGTCGACGCGGGCGCGCAGATCGGCCATCGTGAACGGCTTCGGCAGCACTCCTGCCGCCCCGTGGCGGAGCGCCTCATCGATCTGGGCGCGCTGGACCGAGGCGGTCATGAAGACGATCGGGATGTGCGCGGTGGTCGAACCGGCCTTCAGCGCGTCGCCGAGCTGGAAGCCGTCGAGATGAGGCATCGACACGTCGCTGAACACGACATCGGGCAGCTCCCGCTCGATGATCCGGAGGCCCTCGGCGCCGTCCGAGGCAATGAAGATCTGGTGTCCGGCCGTTTTGAAGGCAGCGCGGATCAGCTTCTGGATCATCGGATCGTCCTCGCAGAACACGATCTTTCCCATGTCGGTCCTTTATACGCTCGCCAGGTTCGCCGGGTCCGCCGGTGCCGCGAGCGGGATGGTGAA
>JAYVCA010000080.1:0-4243 GCA_043750135.1 Chloroflexota bacterium
CGGCCGACGATGAACAGGAAGGCCGCGATCCCGAGGATGTGGACGTTCTCGAGCATGCTCTCGAAGGTGAACGGCAGCATCGCGACGATGCCCAGGAGCGCGAGCAGGATGGCCGCAGCACGGGTAGCGAGGCCGAGCAGAATCATGACGCCGCACATCGCCTCGACGACAAGGATCGCGCGACCGTAAAGGTCGTCGTCCGGACGGAGGGACGGCACGAACAGCAAGCCGGCCACCGCCGCGGCGACCAGGGCGGCGCCGAGGTGCAGTCCCAGGACCAGCGGGCCGGTGCGCGTGAAGCGCTCGAGGAGCTTCACGATGTGCGGCTCCGGGAACCGGCGCTGGATGACGTACGCGGCCACGATCGCGCCGATCGCCGCGGCGAAGGCCGCGATGAGCGGCAGGGTGAAGAGCAGGCCGTACTGGGTGGGGAATGGCTTCGGGTCAGCGAACCATTTCACGTGGGCGACGAGGTCGGGATGCACGTCCTACCTCCCAGCAGCTATTCGGGGGCGCGCCGAGCCGCGCCGGTAGGGTACGCCGCACACTGTCCCCGTGCGTAGCTCTTTCGGCCACGCGATCGACGGGTTCGAGCACCTCGTCCGCACCCAGCGGAGCTTTCGCGTCCATCTCGGATCGGCTGCGCTCATCGTGCTGCTGGCCGCGCTCCTCCGGTTCAGCGTCCACGAGTGGGCGGTCCTCATTCTCACCATCACCTTGGTCCTTGCGCTGGAAGGACTGAACACCGGGATCGAGATCGCGGTGACGCTCGCGTCACCGGAGCGCCGCCCCGAGGCGAAGGCGGCGAAGGACATCGCCGCTGGGATGGTCCTGCTGGCGGCGGTCGCCGCGTCGATCGTCGGCGCGCTGCTCTTCGCGCCGCATCTGGGGGCCCTGTTGAGCCGATAGGCCAATAGACTTGGCCGCATGGCCACGATCGATCGCGCCCAGGTCGAGCACGTCGCCGGGCTCGCGCGGATCGCGCTCACCGACGCGGAGCTCGACCGGTTCACCGGCCAGCTCGGGGTGATCCTCGATGCCATCGCGCGCCTCGGCGCCGTCGACACCTCGGACGTCCCGCCCTCGGCCTCGGTCCTTCCGCTCGAGAACGTCATGCGGGATGACGTGGTGCGCCCGAGCCTGCCGGTCGAGGTCGCGCTCGCCGGCGCTCCGGACCGCGACGGCGATCACTTCCGGGTCCAGGCGAGCCTCGAGGAGCGGCCCGATGCCTGAGTCGTCGTCGCTTCCCCGGACCGTGGCCACCGCCGGGTCGGCGCTCCGCCGGCGCGAGCTGTCATCGCTCGAGCTCACTGACGCGTTCCTCGCCGCCGCGGCGGCGGACCCGCATAACGCCTGGCTCCGTCTCGAGCCGGAACGCGCACGGGCCCAGGCCCGCGCCGCTGATGCGCTGCTGGCGGACACCGACCGGTCGCCGCTCTCGCCCCTTTGTGGCATTCCGTGGGCCTGCAAGGACATCATCGGAACGAAGGGGGTCCCGACGACCGCCGCCTCGCGGATCCTGGAAGGCTACATCCCGCCGTATTCGGCGACGGTGGTCGAGCGGCTCGATGCGGCCGGGGCGGTCATGCTCGGCAAGACGAACCTCGACGAGTTCGCGATGGGGAGCTCGAACGAGAACTCCGCGTTCGGTCCGGTGCTCAACCCCTGGGACCGGACGCGGGTGCCCGGCGGCTCCTCCGGTGGGTCGGCCGCGGCGGTCACCGCGGAGCAGGCGATCTTCGCCCTCGGGACCGACACCGGCGGGTCGATCCGGCAGCCCGCCTCGCTGTGCGGCATCGTCGGGATGAAACCGACCTATGGCCGGGTCCCGCGCTATGGCGTCGTCGCCTTCGCCTCGTCGCTCGACCAGGTCGGGCCGTTCAGCCACGATATCGAGACCGCCGCGCTGGTCTGCGAGACGCTCTTCGGCGTGGATCCGCGGGACGCGACGACCATGGATCTACCGGCCGACGACCTGCGGCGCGACCTCGACGCCGGGGTCCGTGGCCTGCGCCTGGGCGTGCCAAAGGAATTCTTTGTCGCGGGAATGGAGCCCGGTGTCGAGCGGGCTGTTCGTGCGGCGCTCGTGGAGTACGAACGGCTTGGCGCGGAGCTCGTCGAGGTGTCGCTGCCATCCACTGACCACGGCCTCGCGGTCTACTACATCATCCAGCCATCCGAGGCGTCGGCCAACCTCGCCCGATACGACGGCGTGCGCTACGGTCTGCGCGTCGCTGGTCCGGACCTCGTCGAGACCTATCGCCGCACCCGCGGCGCGGGCTTCGGCCCCGAGGTGAAGCGGCGGCTGATCCTCGGCACGTATGCGCTGTCCGCCGGCTATTACGATGCGTATTACGTAAAGGCCCAGAAGGTGCGCACCCTCATCAAGCGCGAGTTCGACGCCGTCTTCGCGAACATCGACGCGCTTCTCACGCCCACCGCGCCAGGCGTCGCGTTCCCGCTCGGCGCGAAGACCGGCGACCCGCTGGCGATGTATCTGAACGACGTGTTCACGCTGCCGGCGAACATTGCCGGTCTGCCGGCCCTGTCACTCCCCTGCGGCTCGTCTGAGGGGCTCCCGGTCGGCCTTCAGGTGATCGCGAATTCATTCCAGGAGCGCACGCTGTTCCGGGTCGCCGCGGCGTACGAGCGCGCGACCGCATATCACGAGCTCCGTCCGGGCGTCGCGGCATGAAGGCCTGGAGGGCACGATGACGATCGAGAAGCGCAGCCTGACGAACACGCGCGTGGCCCGTCTCCCCGCGAGCGGCATCCGCCGGTTCTTCGACCTCGCGGCGACCCTCGAGGGCGCGATCTCGCTCGGGGTCGGGGAGCCGGATTTCGTCACGCCCGACGCCTTCCGCGACGCGGCGGTCCGGTCGATCCGTGAGGGAAAGACGCAGTACACCTCGAACTACGGCCTCCTCGCCCTCCGCGAGGCGATCGCCGCGCACACCGAGCGGATGCACGGGGTGTCCTATGCGCCACTGGGGGAGATCCTCGTCACTGTTGGGGTCTCCGAGGCGGTCGACCTTGCGCTCCGCTCGACGCTGAACGATGGCGACGAGGTCATCGTCGCCGATCCGTCCTACGTCGCGTATCTGCCGGCGATCATCCTCGCCGGCGGCGTGCCGGTGGCGGTCCCGACGTTCGAGGCGGAGGACTTCCGGCTCACGCCGACGGCGGTGAAGGCGGCGATCACCCCGCGCACCCGGGCGATCCTGCTCGGTTTCCCGAACAATCCCACCGGGGCGGTCCTTACCGCGGAGGATGTCGCGGGCGTCGCGGCGCTCGCGCGCGAGCACGACCTTCTGGTCTACGCCGACGAGATCTACGACCGGCTGGTGTACGGCGTGACCCATCGCTCGGTCCTCGCCGAGCCCGGAATGAAGGAGCGGACCGTGTACCTCGCCGGCTTTTCCAAGTCCTACGCGATGACCGGCTGGCGTGTCGGCTACGCCTGCGCGCCGGCTGAGATCATCGAGCAGATGATGAAGATCCATCAGTACACCGTGATGTGCGTGCCGACGGCGGCGCAGTACGCGGCCCTCGAGGCGCTGCGGAGCGGCGAGGGCGACGTGCAGCGGATGGTGGCCGAATACGACCGCCGGCGGGTGCGGATGTGGGAGCGATTCAACGCGATGGGCCTTCCGTGCTTCGAGCCGCGTGGCGCGTTCTACTGCTTCCCGAACGTCACCGGCACCGGACTCACCGACGACGACTTCTGCACCCGCCTCCTCACCGAGGAGAAGGTCGTGGTCGTGCCCGGGATCGCCTTCGGGGCGAGCGGCGCCGGCCACATCCGGGCCTGCTACGCGGCGTCGACGGAGCACATCGATGACGCGTGTGACCGCATCGAGCGGTTCGTGAGCCGACTCTGAGCGATTGGGTCGGGCCCTTCGAGCGCGCCCTTGCCACGGGAGATCCGCTCGCCGCGGCGGATGCGCTGCGCAAGACCGGCACGCGCGGCTGGGTGAAGAAGGCGGCGTTCGATGAGGGGGCGGCGATCATCGAACGCCTGAGCGTGGCCTCGCTGGTCCGGCGTGATTGGTCCTTGCGTCTCCTCGCGCATCCACGGCGCGTGGATAAGGAGCTCGCTGCCGTCCTGCTGCGGCCGCTCACTGGGACGCATCAGCCGGACCTGGAGCGCGCGATCCAGCGCCTCGCGAAGGACGGCGACTGGGAGGTGCGCGAGACCGGCGCGTCTCTCCTCGGACACGCGCTCGACGCTCATTTCGAGCGG
>JAYVCA010000081.1:0-9373 GCA_043750135.1 Chloroflexota bacterium
ATCACCGAAGCGATGAGCTGCGACACGCCGGCGAGGATCGGCAGGATGCGCCAGGGGTCCGGTTGTCCAAGGCCGTCCGGGATCCAGGGCAGCCAGTTCGCGTTGAGCGGGAGGGTCTCCGCCGGTCCGATCGGATTCGGCAGGAACGGCCAGATCGCCGCCCCCAGCTCGGCGCCGTTCGGCGCGGGATCGCGGACGAAGAACAGGAAGGCGGCGTACATCGCGAACAGGAGCGGCATCTGGAGCAGGAGCGGGAGGCAGCCCATCGCCGGGTTGTAGCCGCGCTCCTTGTAGAGCTTCATCTGCTCCTGGGTCAGGCGCTCTCGGTCCTTGCCGTACTTCGCCTTGATCTCGTTCATCGCCGGAGCGATCTCCTGCATCGCCCGCTGGTTGCGGATCTGGGTGACGAACAGCGGATAGAGCACCAGGCGGATCCCCACGGTCACCAGGACGATGGCAACACCGAAGTCCTTGGTGAGGTCATAGGCCCCGACGAGGAGCGACAGGATCGGATGGACCAGCAGGAAGTTCCAGTACGGTGCGATGAATTCCATCTAGCGCGCCCCTCTCGTTGGTACCGGGTCATAGCCGCCGCGGCTGAACGGATTGCAGGACAACACCCGCCGGATCCCCATCAGAGTCCCACGGAATGCCCCGTATTGCTCGACCGCGCTCATTGCGTACTCCGAGCAGGTCGGGGTGTACCGGCAGGCCGCTGGAAGGAGCGGGCTCACGTCGGCCTTGTAAAAGCGCAGCAGCGCCAGCAGCACCCGTTTCACCCCGCGATCTCGGCCATCCCAAGGATGGCGCCGATCGCTCGCGCGATCGCCGCGCGGACCGCCGGGGCTGGAGCGTCGATCGTCGCCGCCCGGGCGGCGATGACGACGTCGATGCCCGCTCCGGAGGGGATCGGACGCCCGACCAACTCAAGGCGGATGGCCTCACGCAGCCGACGGCGGGCGCGGTTGCGCCGCACCGCTGGACCGACCGCGCGGGATGCGGACACCGCCACGCGGACAGTGTCGTTGCCGGAGCGCCGCGCTCGCAGAGAGAAGAGCCGGTCGTTGTGCGCGACGCCCTCCGCCCGGCACCGCGCGATGTCCTCGCTGCGCCGCAGTCGAGCGGCGTTCATCATGAGCGTCGCGCTATGCGACGGTGAGACGCTTCCGGCCACGCGCACGGCGCGTGGCCAGGACCTTGCGGCCGCCGGGCGTCTTCATGCGCTGACGGAATCCGTGCACGCGTGCGCGACGGCGTGTCTTCGGCTGATAAGTGCGCTTCACGATCGAGTTCCCTTCTTCGCCCGAAGGAACGGAATCACCGGAGGTGTGGGGTGAAGTCTATCAGCCCGGTCCCGACCCCTCGAAATAAACGGATCAGGCGGTTGCCGCACGCGAGAAGGCCGGGGTATAGTTCGCGGGCTTCCAGGGGAGCATTCCAGATTGGCACTGGCCCAGACCGGCACCGTGCGATGACTTGATCGGCGTTCACAAGCGTGGTTCGTAAGTGGGGAGCAGCGTGACATCTGAGTCGTCATCGCAGGTCCGCGCCGAAGATCGTATTTCGGTGAAAGAGCTATGGCAGGCCGCGCTCGGCGAGCTGCAGCTTGGTCTTTCGAAGGCGAACTACGACACCTGGTTCAAGGACACCTATGTCGTCAGCGAAGAAGACGATGTCTATTGCATCGGTGTCCCGAACGCATTCGCGCGCGAGTGGCTCGAGAACAAATACCGACCACAGGTCCGCGCAGCCCTTCAACATCTGGTCGGCCGTACCGTTGATGTGCGTTTCCTCACCGTCCCTGGCGGCACTGCCGCCGTCGCGCAGGCCGCGAAAACCATTATTTCGGGTCGTTCCCCGGGCCTTTCGGTCGGTCCGACATCCGTCGCGCCGCCATCCGAGAGGCGCAGCGAGCCGGGTCCGACGACTGCGATCCTGAATGCCCGGTATACGTTCTCGAACTTCGTGGTGGGCTCGAACAACCGCCTGGCACACGCCGCCGCACTCTCCGTCGCGGAGCGCCCGGGTCACAGCTACAACCCGCTGTTCATCTACGGCGGCAGCGGGCTCGGCAAGACCCACCTCATGCACGCGATCGGGCACGCCGTGCTCGCGCGTCATCCGAAGAAACGTGTTGCTTACGCGACGAGCGAGAAGTTCACCAACGAGTTCATCAACTCGATCCGCGGTCAAAAGAGCGAGGAGTTCCGCGAGCGCTACCGGCGCATCGACGTACTTCTTATCGACGACATCCAGTTCATCGCCGGGAAGGAAGGCACCCAGGAGGAATTCTTCCACACCTTCAATGCGATCCACGAGGAGGGGAAGCAGATCATCCTCTCCAGCGACCGCCCGCCGAAGGCGATCCCGCAGCTCGAGGATCGGCTCCGGTCGCGATTCGAATGGGGCCTCATCGCTGACATCTCGACCCCGGATCTGGAGACGCGGATCGCGATCCTCCGGGCAAAAGCCGAGGTGGTCAACGTCGCGGTGCCGCCGGCGGTCATCGACTTCCTGGCCCAGCGCATCGTGTCGAATATCCGCGAGCTTGAGGGCGCGCTCACTCGGATCGTGGCCTACTCCACACTGAACGCGTTACCGGTCACAACGGACCTCGCGCAGACGATGCTCCAGAACATCCTGTACAACCCACGCCGACAGTCGCTGTCACCTGACCGGATCGTCGAGCACGTGGCGCGTTACTACGGTGTGCCCAGCGATCAGCTCCGAGGAAAGGCTCGCGACAAGCAGATCGTTCTGCCGCGCCAGATCGCGATGTACCTCATGCGCGAAGAGACCGAGGCGCCCCTCCTGCGCATCGGCGAGGCCCTCGGTGGCCGGGACCACTCGACCATCCTGCACGGCTGCGAGAAGATCGAGCGAGAGATGGCCGGGAGCGACGAATTCCGGCGCGACGTCAACTCCTTGCGGGAGCAGCTCTACGCCGAGTGACTTACCTCCGGGCCACCGGCGTCGCCCGGCAGCGTCCAGTCATGTGGATAAGCGTGCCATCCCTGTGGATAACACTGGCAATTTGTGGACAGCACCCCGGGGGTATGTTTGGAAGAGGGATATTTTGTCACATTTCGTGACATATCCGGAAAGCCTCTCCCACGGGGTCCACCGTCCGTCCGCCGCCCGTCCACACCGCGCAGGCCCCGCATCGCCGCTGTTCCGTGCACGAGACCTGGGGTTACCCGCATAGTCCACACAACTACTGACGCTACTGGCAGATGAATCAATCTTCTCTACGAGGATGCGGAGGGCCTGAATGAAGGTCAGTTGTCTACAAGAGAACCTGACGCGCGGTCTGGCGATCGTGGGCCGCGGCGTCTCTACCCGGGGCACGCTTCCCATCCTCAGTAACGTTCTGATCAAGACGGACAGTGGTCGCCTCAAGCTCACCGCGACCAATCTCGAGATCGGGGTGAACTGCTGGGTGCCGGCGAAGGTGGAGGACGAAGGCGCGATCACCGTGCCGGCCAAGCTGTTCAGCGATTTTGTGAATTCGCTCCCGCCCGGCCCGATCGATATCTCGTTGAATGTGCGTACGAAGACCGTCCACCTACGGAGCCAGACGACCGAGGCGAACATGAAGGGCCTCGACGCCGAAGAGTTCCCGATCATTCCAGCCATCCCTGACCGTCCGACGACTCGGATGGCCCAAGGCGTGCTTCGACGGATGATTGGGGAGGTCGCTTTCGTAGCGGCGACCGACGACAGCCGGCCGGTGCTCACCGGTGTGCTTACGACCTTTTCCGGCGACGAGGTCACCATGGCCGCCGCTGATCCGTACCGTCTGTCGGTGCGCAAAGCCTCGCTCCTGGGATCCGTCACGCCGGCAGTCGAGATCATCATCCCGGCAAAGAGCTTGTTCGAGGTCGCTCGGATCCTGGATGACACCGACAAGACAGTCGACATCCTGGTCACCCCCAACGGGAGTCAGGTCATTTTTCACACTGACGAAGCAGACCTGGTCTCGCGGATCATCGAAGGGCAGTTCCCGAATTATCGCCAGGTCATCCCCTCGAGCCACGCGACGACGGTCACCGTGTCACGTGACGAGCTCCTTGCCGCCACGAAGCTCGCGTCATATTTCGCTCGGGACGCCGCGAACATCGTGCGGTTCCAGGTCGACCCGTCCATGGACACGCCGCTCGTCGTGAGCGCGACCGCCGCCGAGGTCGGCGACAACACCAGTCGGGTCGGCGCCACGGTCGAAGGCCAGCCGACGGCGATCGCGTTCAACTCGCGCTTCGTCGCCGACGCGCTTTCGAGTCTGGCCGCCTCTGAGATCATCCTCGAGCTGGGGGGGCCGCTCGCGCCCGGGGTCTTGAAGATCGTGGGTGACGACAGCTACCTGCACGTGGTGATGCCGCTCCGCATCCCGACCTAGCCGCGATGCGCGTCTCAAGACTCTTGCTCGAGGACTTCCGCAACTACGCGCGTGCCGAGATCGAGTTGGCTCAAGGCGTCACCGCCTTCGTCGGCAGTAACGGCGCTGGCAAGACGAACATCTTGGAAGCGATACACCTGCTCGCCCGCGGCGATTCCCCGCGCGCCGGCGAGGACGCCGAGCTGGTGCGCTGGGGCGCGGGCATGGCCCGAGTGAGCGCATCGGTCGAGCGCGTGGACGATGCGCGGAAGGTCGAAACGCTGCTCTTCGCGCCGCCGCCAGGCGAGCGGAAGCATCCGCGCCGCTACCTCTTGGACGGGACGCCGAAGCGCGCCGACGATACGGTGGGCGAGATCGCTGTGGTGGCCTTCTTCCCCGAGGATGTCGATCTCTTGGCCGGCTCGCCGTCCGGGCGGCGGCGCTATCTCGACGCGATGGTCGGTCAGATCGAGCGGCGGCATCGGGCCCAGACCCGGGAGTATCAGCGCGTCCTTGAGCACCGCAACGCGCTTCTTCGGGCGCTTCGCAATGATGAGCCACCCGCCCTCACCGCTGCCGCGCAGACGCCTGATGCAGAGCTGGCGTTCTGGGATGAGGAGCTGTGCCGGCTTGCGGCGACGATCTCACTACGCCGGCTCACCGCCGTGCGTGAGATCATCCCCGCGTTCCAGGCGGAGGCGCAGCGGTTCAGCGGCGCCGAAGCGCTTGACCTCGCGTATGCGTCGCAGGCCGAGGGTGAGACCGTAGAAGAGCGGATCGGGTCCTACCGAACCCTCTTGGAGAGCAAGCACGAGCGCGAGCTTTGGCAGGGCACGACCCTCGTCGGGCCGCATCGCGAGGATCTGGCGGTGAGCGCCCACGGACGGCCGCTCCCTGAATTCGCATCGCGCGGCGAGCAGCGAAGCGCCGTCCTCGCCCTGAAGATGGCCGAGGCGGCATGGATCTCCGGGCGTCGCGGCGAGGCACCGGTCTTCCTCCTCGACGACGTCTTGAGCGAGCTCGACCCCCACCGCCGCGAAGCGCTGGCCGAGGCGATCCCGCCGGACGCCCAGGCGCTCGTCACCGCGGCGTTCCCGGCCGGTATTCCGACCCGGATGACTGACCGCGCGAGTGTGCGCCTGGTGCGTGATGGGATCATCGGATGAACCTCCAATGAGACCGCTTCATCCGCTTGGTGCGGCGGTCGGCCGATTGCTTCGCGGACTCGGCCTTGAGGCGGATGTCGCGCGCGCCGACACCAC
The DNA here is from genome assembly GCA_043750135.1 of Chloroflexota bacterium. Classification (GTDB taxonomy): domain Bacteria; phylum Chloroflexota; class Limnocylindria; order P2-11E; family P2-11E; genus UBA4735. The sequence continues at coordinate 5,638 of JAYVCA010000081.1, forward strand.
CGCGCGCTGGCCGGCGGCCGCACACCAGGTGCTCGGCGAGGGCGCCCAGTGCACCAGTGCGATCGGCTTCGACGAAGCGACCTTGCTGGTCACCGTGCCCGACGGGGCCTGGTCGGGAGAGATCCGGCTGCGCGAGCGGGAGCTCATCGCCGCCCTTGGCGGACCCGATTCGCGCATCGCGCATATTCGGTCGATCGTCCGCTCGGAGGGTGAGCGTCCCGCGGGGACCTGAGCGCGGCGCGTCCACGCGCAGGCCTCGCACGCTCATAGACTTCGTGCCGGTGAAACAGGTGAGCATCCACACCACGGTCGGATCCACAACCGACGTGCGTGCCGGATCGGACACGATACTTGTGAGCGAGCCTGAGGTCGGAGCCACGCTCCGGACGAAAGGCCGGTTCTACTTCCTCTGCGAGGTGATCCCGCCCGGTCGGCAAGGGGCGGAGATCGGGCGTGAGGTCTCCCAACTCGCGCGGCAGGAGTACTACTACGACCTCTCGGCGGGGATCGAGGTCTCGCTGAGAAAGGCGCTCCGCGACGCGAACCGTCGTGCGGCGTCAAAGCTGCGCGACCAGCATGGGCGGCTCACGCTGCATTGCGCCTGCGCGGTACTCGTCGACAACACCCTGTACGCCGCCAAGATCGGCGCTGCCCAGATCTTTCTGGTGCGACGCGCACGTTTGTTCCTGCCCGGCAATGACCCCGGCGAGCTTGCGGACTTCGTCCACCGCACGACCACCCGCGTGGCCGACGCCTTGGGGAGCGAAACCGACCTCCTACCCACGGTGTGGAAACAGAGCATCGAGCCACAGGACACCGTGATCCTCGCGGGGGGCGGCCTGGTCGAGCGGCTTGGCGCTGAAGCACTGTTGAACGCCGCGGTCACGCTCCATCCGCGCGCCGCGGCAAGCCACATCCACGATCGCTTCGTCGCCGAGGGTGGGACCGGCGGTGATCCCGCGGTGTTCGTCGAGATCGCCGTAGCCTCTGGTGCGGCGCCCCGCCTCGCGCCACCGGCGCGGCCAACGCGACCGGCCGACGAGGTCGTCATCGCAGAGACGATCCGGTCTCGGATCGACGCGATCTGGCGTCACCGGCCGCGGATCGGCCGGGCCGTGTCCGTGGCGTCCGCTCCTGCGTTCAACGTTGCGACCAAATCGATCGCCGTCGGTCTCGAGCTGCTTCCGCGCCGCCAACCGCCGCTCGGCCGCGTCGATCAGCATTCCCGGGACCGCGGCGCCCGGCAACAGCGGATCACCAGCCTGCTCGCGCTGGCGTTGCTCACGGTGACCCTGGTGATCGGTGGTCTGGTGGTGCGCGATTACCAGGCGAACCAGGTGAAGAACGAATATCAGATCATCGTCCTTGCCGTGCGCTCAGACCTTTCTTCGGCCGAGGGCTTCCTCGAGCGCAAGCCGCCGGATCAGGACAAGGCGAAGCAGCGGCTTGATTCGGCGCGGATGCGGATCGCTCAGGCCGCGACCTCACCGGCGACCGACCGGAATGAGCTGGTGCAGCTGCAGGGACGCGTGGATGCCCTCGCCGATCGGCTGGCGAACGTCCTCATCGACCTGGCCCACGTTCCTTCCGGGACCGGGGCGAAGATCACGGCACTGACCGCGACCGTGAACGGCCTGTATGTCGCCGATCCCGGCTCCGGACGGATGTGGCGTGTGTTCGGCGACCCGGTGGCCGCTGGCGCCGTGCTCGAGAGAGGGAAAGCGGGGGTGGGTCTGCCGGTCGCGGTCGCCGCGTCGGACGCCGCGCTCCTCACCGTGGATGACCAGGGCAAGGTCTGGCGGGCGGAGGGAAACAGCGTCGCCGACATCACGCCGCCAGACCGTGACAAATGGAAGAGTGTGACCGCCATCGCCTCGTTCGTCGGCAACCTGTACGTCCTCGACGGGCAGAGCGGTCAGCTCTGGAAGCACGAGGACGAGAATGGGAAACTCGGTACGGCCACCGCGTACCTGGCGCAGGCGCTTCAGCCGAACACCGTCCGCTCGGTCGCGGTCGACGGTGCGGTCTGGATCGCCACGACCAATGGCGACATCCTTCGTTTCCGTCGTACCGGCACCGCGACGACGGCGACTCGCGAGGACTTCGTTCCGCGTTGGCAGGGTGAGCCGGTTCGGGCGACCGCGGTCCAGGCGATCGAGGGCCAGCGGAACATCTACCTGCTCGACGCTCCTGGCCGCCGCATCGTGCAACTCGGCCGCGACGGCCGCGAGGTCGCGCGCTTCACGCTCCCGGCCGAACTGCCGGAAGCGACGGCGTTCTACGTTTCGGAGACCCAGCGTCTCGCGTACACCGCGCACGGATCGAAGATCGCGGCGACGGACCTCAGTCGATGATCCCCATCGGCGATCTCAAGCCGACGAACCGGCTGCCGATCGTGACCCGCGTGCTGCTTTTCGTGAACATTGCTGCGTGGCTCTATGTCCTCAGCCTCAGCCGCACACCGGGAGCGGCCGAGGCGTTCTATGACCGCTATGCCTTCGATTGGGATCGCTTCACCGCCGCGATCACCGGTGGACGGATCGGGATCGAGACGTTCGTGCCGCTGTTCACCCATATGTTCCTGCACGGCGGCTGGCTCCACATCATCGGGAACATGCTCTATCTCTGGGTATTCGGCGACAACGTCGAGGATCATCTGGGGAGTGGACGCTATCTGGTCTTCTATCTCCTTTCGGGGATCGCCGCTGCGGTCGGCCAGGGTCTTATCTCGCCATCACCGATGGTCGGCGCGTCTGGCGCGATCGCCGGCGTGCTCGGCGCCTACCTGGTGCTGTTCCCGACGGCGCGGATCCGCACGCTCATCTTCCTTGGCATCTTCATCACCGTGATCCAACTGCCGGCGCTTGTCCTCATCGGGTTCTTCATCGTCATCCAACTGCTCGAGGGCATCACCCAGCTGCGCCTCGACGCTCATCCGGCGACCGCCCAGATCGCCTACTACGCCCACATCTTCGGCTTCATCGCCGGCATCCTGCTGTTGTTCGTGTTCCGCCGCGGCCAGCCGTCACGCCGCGCGCGGTACGGATAGCATTTTCGGATGCTCGTGCCGTGCACCGTCGAGTCGGTCCGGGTCCACGTCCTCACCGGACAGCACGTGGTTCTCCTGCAGCCGCGCGACTCCGACCGCCTGCTCCCGATCTGGATCGGCCCGGATCAAGCCCACAGCATTGCCACCCGCCTTGCGGGCATCCCGAGCGATCGCCCACTGACGCACGACCTCATGGTGACGATGCTCGGTGCGGTCGGCGCTGAGATCACCCGGGTCGTGGTGAAGGACCTGGTCACCGATACGAGCGGCTCAGGCATCTTCCATGGCAGCCTGTTCCTGCAGCTGGGCGAGCGCGAGATCGAACTGGACTGTCGCGCCTCGGATGCGATCGCCCTTGCCATCCGGGGCGACGCGAGGATCCTGGTATCCGGGGAGGTCCTCGACCGCTCGTCGATCTCGTCCGCCGGGGAAGGGGACGAAGACACCGACATCGGCGTCTTCAAGTCATTCATTCAGAGCCTTCCCGAAGACCCTGGCGCTCCGCCGACGACCTCTGGATAGCGTGATCGACCTCGCCGTGTGGCCGATCGCGACGACCGTCGATCCGCGGGGACGACTGCGTGTCGGCGGCGTCGAGCTGGGTCGCCTCGCCGAGCGTGAGGACACCCCGCTCTATGTCTACGACGCGGAGACGATCCGCGCGGCGTATCGCGCCTATGCCGCCGC
>JAYVCA010000082.1:0-5838 GCA_043750135.1 Chloroflexota bacterium
CCATCGCCGGCGGTGATCTGCTCGTCCAGTGGGAGCAGATCAAGCGGGCCGAGCGGAAGGACGCCCAGACCAAGAACGACCAGACAATGGAAACCGAGCGCGTGAGCTCGATCGTGGACGGGGTCCCCCGGTCGCTCCCCGCGCTCTTCGCCGCCGAGCGCCTTCAGGAGCGCGCGGCGCGGGTCCGCCTGGTGCCGCCGCGGGTCCAGCTGCCACTGGACGTCGATGACCCAGCGTTCCTTGGCGACCTGCTGTTCGATCTCGTCGCCGAGGCGCGCGACCGCGGGTTCGATGCCGAGCGCGCCTTGCGTGACGCGAACGCGCGCTTCGTCACGCGCGTCGGGCGGGTGGAGGCGCGCGCGCGTCTCGCTGGTCGAGAGCTGGAGTCATACGCGCCAGACGAGCTGCGCACGATGTGGGAGGACAGCGATGTCGAAGTTCCGCAGGCCTGATGGCCGCGCCGCGACGGCGCTTCGTCCGGTGACGATCGAGACCGGAGTATCCAAGTTTGCCGAGGGTTCGGCGCGCATCGAGTTCGGGGACACCGTCGTGCTCTGCCTGGCCACGCTCACCGACAGCGTGCCGCGCTTCCTCGAGGGGAAGGGGACCGGCTGGATCACCGCGGAGTACGCGATGCTCCCGCGCAGCACGCCCGAGCGCAGCCAGCGCGAGAGCATTGCCGGGCGGCCGGGCGGGCGGACCTTCGAGATCCAGCGGCTCGTCGGTCGCGCGCTCCGCACCGCGATCGACCTCAAGGCCCTTGGTCCGCGGAGCGTGACGATCGACTGCGAGGTCATCCAGGCCGACGGGGGCACGCGCACCGCGGCGATCACCGGTGGGTACGTCGCGCTGGCCCACGCTCTGCGCCATCTGGAGAAGAGCCCCCTGACCCGGAACGTCGCCGCGGTCTCGGCCGGCTTCGTCGCCGGCGAGCTCATGCTCGATCTCGCCTACGCCGAGGACTCGATCGCCGACGCCGACGTCAACGTCGTCGCCACCGGTGACGGTGAGCTCATCGAGGTGCAGGGGACCGCCGAGCGGCGGCCATTCTCGCGCGCCGACTTCGACCAGGTGCTCGAGCTCGCGATGGCCGGGATCGCCGAGCTCGTTGCGGCGCAGCGCAAGGCGCTCGCGCCGCCGGCGTGATGCGCAACGCGACCTCGAGCTTCGTCGGCCGATGACCGTCCGCCTTCTGATCGGGAGCACGAACCCCGGGAAGCTCGCGGAGTACCGCGAGCTGCTCGCGGCCCTCGATCTCGAGCTGGTGACCCCCGACGACCACGGCGGCCTCCCCGAGCCTCCGGAGGACGCTCCGGGGTACCGCGAGAACGCGATCGGCAAGGCGCTCGCGTACCAGCGTGCGAGCGGGCTGCTCACCGTCGCGGATGACTCCGGGCTCGAAGTCACCGCGCTCCGCGGCGCCCCGGGGGTGCGGAGCCGGCGGTTCTTCGGCGAGGACGCCACCGCCGCCGAACGGAACGCACGGCTGCTGGCGCTACTCGATGGCGTGACCGATCGCAGCGCGCGGTTCGTTGCGGTCATCGCCCTCGCGCGGCCCGATGGCTCGGTGGAGACGTTCGACGGTGAGGTGCGCGGCGAGATCGCGATCGCCCCGAGCGGTGCGGACGGCTTTGGCTACGACCCGCTGTTCGTCATCGCGGGCGACGGTCGATCGATGGCCGAGGTGCCGCGGGCGGAGAAGAATGCGATCTCGCATCGGGGCCTGGCCGCCGCGAAGCTGCGGGCCGTGCTCGCGAACGCCCGCTAGTCCGATCCAGCGGTCAGGCTACCGCCAGGCGTGGGGTCATCGGCGTCCGTCGTGTCACCCTGGTCATAGATCAGCTGGCCGTCGACGACGCGGGCGGTGCCCCACATCCGGTGCGGTTCCTGCTTGTTCGGCGCGAGCAGGTGGATGACCGTCCAGCCATCCACGGTGAGGCGGTCGGCGATCAGCCGCCGATGGCATCGCCACCAGAGCCGCTCGGCGCACATGATCGCGGCGGGGGAGCCGGCCCCGATCTCCCGCAGGCGCGCGTAGTCGGCGGCGAACGCGTCGGTCGTCAGGTGGTCGGCGTAGGCGCGGAACGCGGGGATGCGGAGCGCGGTGTGCCGCGACGCCGGGTCGGCGCGACGGCGCCCGCCGAGACCGACGAGATGGACGTAGCCGATACCGGCGTCCTCGAGCGCGGCGGCGAACGGCTCGGCGGTGAACTGCGGATTCCGTCGCGATCCGGGGAACTGGCGTACGTCGACGAGCGTGCGAATCCGGGCAGCGGTGAGCATCGCGATGACCTCGTCGAGCTCGCGGGTCCCGTGGCCGATGGTCGCGATCGTGGGCATCTGTCGGGGTGAGAGGACTCGAACCTCCGGCCTCGCGGCCCCAAACCGCGCGCGCTACCAAACTGCGCCACACCCCGCTGACCTGTTGATTATGGCGATGTGGCTTTCTAGACGGCCTGCTCCGGCACTTCTCGCGGGCCGGGCAGGTGCAGCCGACCCAGCGACCACAGCACACCGAGCACGACAACGATCAGGCCGTCGAGGCCGATGAGCTGGCCGCACCAAGCGCCGGGGCCGCGCAGGTAGACGTAGGCGGCCACCGCGGCGGCGGGCGCGAGACCGCGGACCAGGACCGCTTGCCCCGGGGGGCGGCCGCGCATCGCGAGCGCCAGGGGGATCAGGCCGCTAAGGAACGGCATGAGGAACTGCGCGAGGCCGCCCGCGACACCGGCGCGCTCGCTCGATTCCACCTGCGCCGCGCTGGGTCGCTGGTATCCCGGCGGCTCCTCAGCGACACCGCCGCCCGGATCGCGGGCCCTCGCCTCCGCGATGCAAGGGCTCTGGCTCCCGTTGCCCTCGGCCACGATCGGCCCGGCAAGGATGTCCGACAGGCCGAGCACTCCGAACAGGGCAAAGCTCACCGCCGCGGCGAGCACCAGCGTCCCGATCGCTTTCGGCAATCCCCACACCCGGGCCAGTGAGAGCAACGCCGCGATGGATCCGGTCATCAGCAGCAGCAGCGCGATGAAGTAGAGATAGAGAAACGCGTTATCGCCGTAGACGTGCCAGACGAACGTCGCGAGCCCAAGCGCGACGCCGGTCAGCAGCGCGTAGAGGCCAAGACTCACCGACCGCATCCGTCCCGCCACCCGGCTAGGCCGTCGTCACAGCCGTCTGCGCCGCGACGTCATCGCCCACGTGCACCGGCGCATCAGCCGCGAGCACCGTGCAGATGAGGCCACGGCGGCCTTCGAGCTTTGCCTGGAACTCGCGGAGGTCGGCGACGCCGTTCATCTCGCCGATGTGCGTGCACGGCTCGCACGGTCCGTTCACCAGGAGCGTGATCCCGCCGATCCGCAGCCGGGTCCCGACCGCGAGCGAATTGAGGTCGGGCAGGCCGTCGACGGTGATCTGCTCACGAAGATCGCCGGGCCGCAGACCGAGCGCGTCGTTCGTTGACCGATCGAGCACCACGACCCCGCGCTTCTCCCGATCGACATGGGAATCGCCCTCGAGTCCGCCACCGATCCGGCCGCGTATCTCGCTTGCCGGCCGCAGCGGCTCGCCATGCGCGCCATGGAGCTGGAGGGACATCACGCGCGCCATCGACCCACCTCTCCGTCGCGTCTGATCGGATGAACGATAGCGCCCCGTACAATTTATCTGCGGCGCGTCCTTCGGGATGGTCACTCGGTCGTCATTCGATGGTCATTCGGCGGTTATCTAGGGGCGCTTGAGGAGCAGAAACGGCATGTTCGAGGCCTGGGGTCACTTCGTATACCGACGTCGTTGGGCCGTCCTGATCATTTCCGTCGTCCTGATGGGCTTCTCGATCGCCGGGCTCTCGGCCGGCGGGACGCTGAAGAGCGGCGGCATCATCCAGACCTCCGAGTCGGGCCGCGCGACCAAGCTGATCACCGATCAGCTGCCCAAGGTCGGTGGCTCCTCGTTCCAGCTCGTGCTCTCCAGCCCCACGCTCACGGTCACCGACCCGGCGTTCAAGACCGCGTTCGATCAGGCGATCGCATCCCTTCGGAGCGACGATCGGGTCACCCAGATCCTGACGCCCTACGACCCGGTGCCGCAGGCGCCGTTCTTGGCATCCAAGGACGGCCACGCTGCAGTCGCATCGATCGGCCTGAAGGACGAATCGGTGGCCGCGGCGAAGTACTACGAAGCGATGCGCGCCGGTGTGCGATCTGACGTCCTCTCGATCGGCGCGACCGGATACGTCCCGATCAACCACGACTTCAACATGACCCTCGAGGCCGATCTCCAGCGCGCCGAGATCGTCTCGCTGCCGCTCGCGCTCATCCTGCTGCTCATCGTCTTTGGGACGGTGGTCGCGGCGCTGCTCCCGCTCGGCGTCGGGATGCTCGCGGTCGTCGGCGGCCTGGCCGGGACATTCGCGCTCAGCCACGTGACCGACGTGTCGCAGTACGCGCTGAACATCGTGACCCTCATCGGCCTTGGCGTCGCGATCGACTACTCGCTCTTCATCGTCAATCGCTTTCGCGAGGAGCTGGCGCGCGGCGCCACCGTCGAGAATGCCGTCGCGCGATCGCTGGCCACCGCCGGGCGTGCGATCACCTTCTCCGGCCTGACCGTTGCGATCGGCCTCGCCGGGATGTTCTTCTACCAGGGGACCTTCCTCGCCTCGATGGGTTACGCCGGGGCACTCGTCGTGGCCGTCGCCGTCTTCTACGGACTCACCTTCCTGCCGGCGCTGCTCTCGGTCCTCGGACCGCGCGTCGACAGCTGGCGGCTGAGTGAATTCATCCGCCGGCTCCTGCGCCGGCCGATCACCGCTCCGAGCACCGGCCGCGGCATCTGGCACAAGCTTGCCGTGGGCGTCATGCGCCGGCCGGTCCTCGTGCTCGTCCCGGTGCTCGCCTTCATCCTCATCGCTGGCTCGCCGTTCCTGCGACTTCGCCTCGCGAACGGCGATGTCGACATGCTCCCGCCGAGCGCCGAGTCGCGCGTCGCCTTTCATCGGCTGACCGACGACTTCCCGCGTCAGGGCCAGAATGATTTCCAGGTCGTCGTCCGCTTCACCGACGGGAAGGACCCGCTCACGGCGGAGCACGTCGACGCGCTGTATGACATCACCGGGCGTATCGCCGCGATCCCTGACATCGTCGGCATCGAGAGCGTGGTGAACGGCGATCCCCGGGCCACTCCAACGCTCACGAAGCAGCAGTACGAGCAGCTCTACTCCGACCGCGAGCGGCTGCCGGCCCTGGCCAAGGAGGGCGTCCGGCTCTCGGTCGGACCGAACATCGCGGTGATCACCGCCCACAGCAACCGGCCGCTGCCGAGCGACGAGGCGCGCGAACAGCTGAAGGAGCTGCGCGCGCTCGCGGCGCCCGCCGGCTCCGAGATCCTGGTGACCGGCTTCACCGCCTACGACGTGGACGCCATCAACTTCATCGTCGGGCGGACGCCCGCGGCGGTCGCGTTCGTGGTGGTCGCGACCTACATCGTGCTGTTCCTGCTCCTTGGATCGGTGCTCCTGCCGCTGAAAGCCATCCTGATGAACTTCCTGTCGATCAGCGCGTCATTTGGCGCCCTGGTGTGGATCTTCCAGGACGGACACCTTTCGCAGCAGCTCGGATTCAGCGCCGCATCGATCGATCCAACGCTGCCGGTGATCATGTTCTGCATCGTCTTCGGCCTTTCGATGGATTACGAGGTGCTGCTCCTCTCGCGGATGCAGGAGGAATATCAGCGCACGCGCGACAACCGCTTTGCCGTGGCCGAGGGGTTGGAAAAGATCGGCCGGCTCATTACCGGCGCGGCGGCCATCATGGTCGGCGTCTTCCTTGCGTTCGCCCTTGC
>JAYVCA010000083.1:0-13155 GCA_043750135.1 Chloroflexota bacterium
GGCCCGAGGTGGCGCGAGACGGGCTTCGTCTTCACCACACCGTTCGGTTCGCCGCTCCACGCACGCGATGTCACGATGGATTCGTTCCGGCGGATATGCGATCGGGCTGGGGTCCCGTATTCGACCCGAGAGCGGCAGCGCGGACCCGTTGACCAGCGTGGCCTACGGTTCCACGACCTTCGACACAGTTGCGCTTCCCTCCTGATCGCGCAGGGAGTCGATCTGCGGACCGTCCAAGACATCCTCCGGCACACCAACATCCGGACGACGGCGGACCGCTACACGCACCTGGTGCCCCAGGTACTGGCTGGCGCGCTGGAGGCGATGGACCGGATGTTCCCCCACGAGGCGGCACAATAATCATGGGTGCGACTGCTGCACGGTTGCTGCACGCGCCCACCAGTCCGGGTGGCAATGGGCGAATTTCCGAGCAAATCGGAGCCGACGAAGGGGCTCGAACCCTTGACCTGCGGTTTACGAAACCGCTGCTCTACCAACTGAGCTACGTCGGCTAGGAATGAGGGGCCAAGTTTACTTGGCTGGTCGCGTGACGATGCCGACGTGAGCGAAGCGGTACGTCGGCACGAGTGCCGCGAGGCCATTTTACAGCGGGTACGCTCGCTCCGGTGACCGACGCGTACGCCCTCGTTCTGCATTCGCACCTGCCGTATGTCCGGGGGGCGGGCCGCTGGCCGCACGGCGAGGAATGGATCCACGAGGCGATCCTCGGGACGTATCTCCCGCTCCTGGTCACGTTGCACGATCTCCGTGACGAGGGGACGCCGTTCCGCGTGACGATCGGCCTCACCCCAACGCTCCTCGAACAGCTTGCGGACAGCGACATCAACGTGCGGTTCATCGAGTACGTCGACGATCAGATCCATCGCGCCGAGCTCGACGCGTGGGACCTCGCCTCCCCGGATCCCGAGCGTGCGACCCTCGCCGAGTTCTATCGCGCGTCGTACGCGCGGTCGAAGCAGGCATATCTCATTCGGTTCTCCCGTGACATCGTCGGCGCGTTCGCGGATCTCGCGCGGACCGGCGAGGTCGAGATCCTCACCTCGGCCGCGACCCACGGGTACCTCCCACTCCTGGACGACCGCTCGGTCGCGACGCAGCTCGCCGTCGGCCGCGCGGCGACCCGCCGTCTCCTTGGCCTCGATCCGGCGGGGATCTGGCTGCCGGAATGCGCGTATCGCCCGGGACTCGAACGGATCCTCGAGGCGCAGGGCGTCACCCATTTCTTCACCGACGCCGCTCTCCTCCTCGGCCGCGACGTCACCCGCTCGCCGCGGCACTTCGGGGCGTCGGGACCGATCCGCTCCGGCAGCGCGGTGGCGACCGATGACCCGTTGCCCGCCGACCTGCTCGATGGGGGCGCTGGGATCCCGATGATCGCCGACGTCCTGCGGCCATACCTCGTCGCTGACTCCGCGGTCGCGGCGATCGTGCGTCATCCGGATGTCTCCGGACAGGTCTGGTCCGCCGCGACCGGCTATCCGGGAGATCCCGCCTATCGCGAGTTCCATCGCAAGGACGATCGCTCGGGCCTCCGATATTGGAGCGTGACCGCCACGACGGTGGACCTTGGCGCAAAGGCACCCTACCGCGTCGCCGACGCCGCCGAGCGCGTTCGCACGCATGCCGCGCATTTCGCCGGGCGCGTACGCCAGACCCTGGCCGACCATCGCGCGGCCACCGGAAGGGCCGGACTGCTCACCACGACGTTCGACAGCGAGCTCTTCGGCCACTGGTGGTTCGAGGGGGTCGACTGGCTCGGCGTGGTGCTCCGCGAGCTCGCTCCGCTCACGACGACGGCCGCCGAGTGGCTCGCCGCCGATCCGCCCCGCGAGCGCGTGTCGTTGTCCGAGGGATCGTGGGGAAAGGGCAACGATCACTCGACCTGGCGGAATGCGGAGACCGAATGGATGTGGGACGAGATCCGGAGCGCGGCGGCCGCGGTCGCCGCGCTGGCGGCCGATCCGCCGGGCGCTGGGCTCCGGGAGCGCGCTGCCGATCAGGCGCTGCGCGAGCTGTTGTTGCTGGAGTCGAGCGATTGGCCGTTCCTCGTCACGACCGGGCAGGCCGCCGACTACGGCGCGGAGCGGTTCCGTTCGCACGCGCGACGGCTCCGCCGGAGCGTCGAGCTGGCGGAACACGGTGGCGCTGCGGACGACGCCGAGCTCCGCAGCCTGGAACGCACCGACTCGGTCTTCCCGGACGCGCGGGTCGCGATGTTCGCGCGGGGGTCGGGCTAGCCCTTGGCCTCGCCGCTCTTGGCGGGAGCGGCCTTCGCTGGAGCGCCCTTCGCAGGAGCGCCGCCCTTCGCCGCGCCGGCTGCCGGCGCGACCTCGGCGTCGGCGTCCTCGACGGCCTCGCCCTCGACGGCCTCGGCCACCGCAGGCGCCGCCTCTTCGACCCGGGCCGCGGTGGCCTTGGCGACCATCTCGTCCGCGTCGTTCAGGATGAGGACCTTGCTGCTGTCGACCACGAGGTCGCGGACGTGCACGGTGTCGTCGACCTGCTCGACCTTGGAGAGATCGACCTCGATGCGGTGGGGCATGTCTTGCGGGAAGGCCTCGACCCGGACGTGCTCCAAGCCATGGACCAGGACCGCGCCGTGCGTCTTCACCGCGGGCGAGTCACCACCGAAGTGGAGCGGCACGTCAGCGTGGGTCTTCTCAGTGAGGGAGACGCGGACGAAATCGACGTGGATCAGCTTCCCGGTGCGCGGGTTGCGGGAGACCCCGTTCACCAGGGCTGAGACCTCGCTCCCCAGACCGGTGAGCGAGAGGAGCGTGGTGGTGCCCCACCGGCGGAAGGAAAGCTCGAAGGCGTGCGCGTCGGTGTCCACGGGCGTGGAGTCGGCGTGCCCGCCGAAGATGACCCCGGGCAGGCGGCCCTCGCGGCGCAGCGCGCCGACCTGCTTGCCCAGCACGGTGCGCGGGCGGATCTCGAGCTTCTGTGCGTCAGCCATGGTCGACCGCTCCCCTCGTGTTCCTGTGGAGCCTCAAGTATCTCAGGGTGGGGTCGGAAGGTCCAAGACCAGCCGGAGCGGGCTGCCGAGCTCCGACACGGCCGGACAGGCCGGATGGTCGAGGCCGATGCCCCACGCCAACGTCCGCTCGAAGTCCTCGACGAGCTTCACTTCGCGGACCAGCGGCGTGCCGGGTCGGATGTCGTTCGACCCTGGGTAGGTCGGCTGCCCGGTCGAGGGGCTGAAGGTGGAGGCGTTCTGGAAGCGCACCGACAAGAAGGCGTTGCCGTCGAGCGTCACACGCTGCCCGCTCACCGCGGTGAATGAGCTCGCCGGCTCGATCCGGTAGGTCGGCATGGCGAACGCCCCGGGAGCGGTGCTCGGGCCGAACTCGAACACCACCCGGTCGAAGCCGACCTGGTGGGCGATCCGCAGGCCCACCAGCTGGGCCTGGGCGCCGGTCCCACCGATCACCGGCGCGCACGGGCCGGCAGCCGTCGGGTTCGCGGTCGGGGAGGCCGACGGGGAAGCGGTCGCGGTCGCGGTCGACGGCGGGGGCGTAGCTGCGGCGGCGGTCCGAGTGGGGCTGGCGATGCCCAGTGGGGCGGCGGTCGGGCCGGTCAGCCCCTGGGGCGCGCAGGCCCCGGCCGCGACGATCGCGACCGAGATCGCGAGGGCCCCGAACAGGAACAGGCGGCCGATCACCCGGTCAGAGTGACGGTGAACAGCCGAAATGTCGAGTTTGAGAACAAGAATCGGCCAGTTCGTACGGAGAGCGTACGGTCAGCGCTGACGTGCTAAACTGCCCTTCAGATGGCGTCTGATCGCCTGCGTTTGGCGCTGGTGTTCCACCAACACCAGCCGGCGGGCAACTTCCCCAACGTGTTCTCCGACGTGGCCGAGCGTGCGTATGCGCCGCTCGTGGCCGCGCTGTATCGGCACCCCGAAGTGAAGGCGACGCTCCATTTCTCCGGCCCGCTCCTCGACTGGCTCGAGGGGAACCGGCCGGACGTCATCGGCGACCTCGCCGACCTGGTGAAGCGCGGGCAGATCGAGCTCCTCACCGGCGGCTACCACGAGCCGATCCTGGTCGGCATCCCGCGCCGCGACGCCGTCGGACAGATCCGTGCGCTCACCGACCGAGTCGCCGGCATGTTCGGGCGCCGCCCGCTCGGCGCCTGGCTCACCGAGCGCGTCTGGGAGCCGCACCTTCCCTCGCTCCTTGCTGAGGCCGGTGTCGCCTACACGACTCTCGACGAGGAGCATTTCCTCCAAGCGGGCCTGCGCCGCGACGAGCTCGGCGAGTCGTTCATCACTGAGGACCAGGGATTCCCCCTCGTCGTCTACCCGGGCAACATGCGCCTCCGCTACCTCATCCCGTTCCGTGACGTGAACGTGACGATGAAAGAGCTGCGCGAGCGGCACGCCGCCGGCGCGAAGCTCGTCGTCTACGCCGACGATGGTGAGAAGTTCGGCGCCTGGCCGGGCACCTTCCAGCGCGTCCACAAGGACGGCTGGCTCGAGCAGTTCTTCACCGCACTGGCGCAATCCGACTTCCTCGAGACGACCACCCTTGAGGACGCCTGGATCTTCAATAAGCCGTCGCGCCGGGTGTATCTGCCCGGCGGCTCGTACCCCGAGATGGGCGAGTGGGCGCTCGATCAGGCCGCCGCGCGGCGGTTCGCCCAGGCCCGGAACGCGCTGAAAGACGACCAAGCGTCGCTCGTGGCGCAGCCGCCCTGGCGGAACTTCTTCGCCAAGTACCCGGAGTCGAACGCGCTCCACAAGCGGATGCTCATCGTCTCCGAAGAGCTTGCCCGGCGCAGCATCCTCGACGCGTCGCCGGAGGTCCGTCAGGCGCAGCAGAATCTCTGGCGGTCGCAGACGAACGACGTGTACTGGCACGGCATCTTCGGCGGGCTCTATCTGCCGCACCTTCGCGCCGACGCCTACAACTCGCTGCTCAAGGCCGAGCGCATCCTCGCCGCGCGGCGTGTCGCCGCGGGCGAGCAGCGCGACTACGACGTTGACGGGAACGACGAGTACCTGTTCCGCGGGAACGCCGGATCGGTCTTCGTCCACGTCCAGGGTGGCTCGGTGATCGAGTGGGACGTCTACGCGTCGGCGACCAATCTCATCGACACCCTCGCCCGGCGTCCCGAGGCCGAGCACGATCACCTGCGCCGCGCCGAGAAGGCCGGCAAGGTGAAGGTCGGCAAGGCTGCGGACAAGGACGGCAAGTCGATCCACGAATCCGTCCGGGCGAAGGAGCGCGGGCTGACCAAGCTCCTCGAATACGACACCGGCCGTCGCGCGTTCTTCCAGGACAGCTTCAAGGTCGCCCGGAACGACGCGGTCGTGCTGCATGGCCTCAATTACCAGCTGACCCCGCAGCGTGAAGCGCGCACGGTCAGCCTCATCCTCGAGCCCCCGCCACGGTCGCTCGCGAGCCTGCCGGGCTTTGGGATCCGCAAGGACATCCGCATCGCCGACGAGGGGCTCGCCGCGGGTGTGCGCTACCGGCTTCGCAACGACGGCGAGGACGCCATCACGCTGACCTTCACCAGCGCCTCGAACGTCGGCATGGTCGGTGAGGCGATCCCTGGCGACACGATCGGCCTCGGCGCGAAGAGGACCGCCCCGGGCAAGCCGCTCGAGGCGAAGAATGTCTCGGAGATCACGGTCCACGCCGAGCAGCGCCATTTCGACATCACCTTCGCGATCGACCCGCCGGCCGAGGCGGCGACCAAGCCGATCTACGCCGTGGCGAACTCGGAAGACGGGTTCGAGCGCATCTACCAGCAGACCGAGATCACCTGCTCGTGGACGGTGACCATCGCGCCCGACGCGCACGTGGACCTTGAGATCCGGGCCACCGCGGTCGGCCAGATGGTCGAGCCCGATCTGCCCAAGACGACGCCACGCCGCAAGCGCACCACGCCGGCGGCCGGCGCGAACGCCGCGGCCGGTGCGACCGAAACTTCGGCGCGCCCCAAGCGATAACACCGGCATGGGGATGACCGAAGTCCCGATGCACTCCGAGCCCGGGCACCCCGACGCCCAGCCGTCACGCCGCGGCGGTCCCGCCGGCCCGCAGCGGATCGGTCCCGTCGCGCTCATCCTTGTCGGTCTCCTGGTGGGTGCCATCGGCGGCGGCGCCGCAGGCGGATATGTCGCCTCCCGTCAGGGCGGCGCGTCGGATGCGCCTGGCGCGACCGCGCCGTTGGCGCCGGCGCAGCCGATGAGTGTCCAGTCAACCACCGGCGACGCCGTGGTCGATGTGGTGAAGGACCTTCTCCCGAGCGTTGTGACGGTCATCAACAAGCTCCCGAGCGGGCAGGCCCAATCGAGCGGCTCGGGCTTCGTCATCGACGCGGCGCGCGGCTACATCGTCACCAATAACCACGTCGTCGAGAACGTCCGCGATACGCAGTCGGGCGGTTCCTTCGACATCGTGTTCAGCGACAACTCGACCGCGAAGGGCGCGACCCTCGTCGGCCGCGATCCCCAGACCGATATCGCGGTGCTCCAGGTGACCGGACGCAAGGATCTGCGTGCCGCGACGCTCGCGAACAGTGATCAGGTCCCGGTCGGCGCGACGGTCGTCGCGATCGGGAGCCCCCTCGGCGAGTTCCAGAACACCGTGACGAGCGGGATCGTTTCGGCGAAGGGACGGCGGGTGCAGGAGAGTGACACGACGTTCCTCGAGGATCTCCTCCAGACGGATGCCGCGATCAACGAGGGCAACTCCGGCGGCCCGCTCATCTGGGCCGTGGCGAAGCAGGTGGTCGGCATGAACACGCTGGTGAACCGCGGGCAGGACGCGACCGCGCAGGGCCTCGGCTTCGCTGTCTCGAGCAACACCATCCGCGAGATCACCGACGAGCTGATCAAGAATGGCAAGGTCGAGCGCGGGATCATCGGCATCCGCTATCAGCCGGTGAACTCGCGCGCGGCGGTCAGCCTTGGCCTGCCGGCGCAGACCAGTGGGATCATCATCACCGAGATCCTCAAGGGATCACCGGCCGAGCAGTCGGGCCTCCGGGCGCGCGACGTCATCACCAAGGTGAACGAGATCCAGATCGATGCCGAGCATCCGGTGCAATCGATCCTGCTTCGCCTCCGACCCGGCGATAAGGTGAAGCTGACGATCATCCGAGATGGGAAGCAGCAGAGCGTCGACGTCACCCTCGGAAAGAGCTAGCCCTCCGCCGGCGCTCCGCCGAGCGGACGCGACGCTCTACGTCCTCGCCAGCGGTCTCGCCGGTCTTGGCCTCGGGATCACGCTTTTCTACCTGAACTTCCTGTACCGCGCGCTCGGCTTCGACGCTCGGGCGATCGGCCTGCTCAGCGCGGCCCAGGCGCTCGGCGTGGTCGCCGGCGCGTTGCCCGCAACGGTCCTCTCGGGTCGGATCCCGCGGCGCTCGGCGATCTTCATCGGCGGGAGCATCACCGGCCTGGGGATCGTCGGGATCCTCACCCAGGCCGGTCTCGCACCGCTGTTCGTCTCGGCGACCCTCCTCGGGGCCGGCGGGATCGTCGTCGCGTCATCCGGCACGGCGCTCGTTGCCGACGCCACCAGCGGGCTCGACCGGCCACGGATGTTCGGCCACCAGGTCGCGCTCGGTGCGCTCGCGAGCTTCGTCGCGATCAGTGTCGCCGGTGCGCTCGCCGCTCCGGTCGGGGCGCTCATCGGGCGGGCGCCGGAGGATGCGCTCACCATCCGCACGGTCATCGCCTTTGGCGGCCTGCTCGCGATCGTGTCGGCGCTCCCGATCCTGTTCGTCCGCACCGCGGCCATCGCTCCCGGTGCGCTCGACGCGCCGCACCGCCGCCGGCTGCTCCTCCGGTTCATGGCGATCGAGGCGGCGTTCGGCTTCGGCGCCGGGAGCTTCCTCCCATTCCAGAACCTGTTCTTCGCTGATCGATTCGGCATCTCGATCGCCGGCGTCGGACTGATCCTCGGCGGACTCGCGGTCGCCGGGAGCGCCGGGGCCGTCCTGTCCGGCCGCTACCTCGTCCCCTGGCTGGGGACCCGGATCACGGCCGTGGGATCCGTCTTCGTCTCGCTACCGTTCGCGCTGGCCGCTGCGGTCAGCGGCGATCCGCTCGTTGCGGGGACCGCGCTCGGTGTACGCGCCGCGCTCATGTATGGCGCAAGCCCGGCGGTCACGGCGCTTCAGCAGTCCTCGTTCGCGCCAGCCGAGCGTGCGGGGGCGGTCGTGCTCTTCGCCATCGCATGGAACGGAGCGAATGCCGGGGGTGCGGCGCTCTCGGGCGTTGTTCGCGCGGAGCTCGGCCCCTCCGGCTACACCGCGAACCTCGGGATCCTCGTCATCGCCTACGCGCTCGCCGCACTGCTGATCCACGTGTTCTTCCGGAGTCACGAGCCGCGTGGCGACAGCGCCGGCTTCCTTCCGGCAGACTCAGCGGTATGAGCCCGCCCACCGGCCGGACCCTCGTGGCCGATGCGATCACTGCCGCGGTCCGCGCCGCGGCGGACGCCGAGGGCTGGGGTGAGGCCGCGCGCGGGCCGGTGGAGGTCGAGCGACCAGCGAACGCCGGCCATGGCGACTACGCGAGCAATATCGCAATGCGCCTGGCCAAGCCGCTCCGGCAGCCGCCGCTGCGGATCGCTCAGGCGATCGCCGGTCGCGTCCCGCCCGGCGACGCGATCGCGTCGGTGGAGGTCGCCCCGCCGGGATTCATCAACGTGCGCCTGCAGCCGGCGTGGCTCGCACGCCAGGTCGACTCGATCGTCACCGCCGGCGAGCGGTTCGGGCGCACCGCGGATCTCGCCGGGCAGCGGATCCAGGTCGAATACGTGTCCGCGAACCCGACAGGCCCGATGACGATCGCGAATGCTCGCGGGGGACCGATCGGCGATGTGCTCGCGAACGTCATGGCCTTCAACGGCGCGACCGTGACCCGGGAGTTCTACGTGAACGATGCTGGCGGGCGGGTCGAGCTGCTCGGTCAGAGCGTCGCCGTGCGCTACCGCGAGCTCGGCGGCGACATGAGCATTCCGTTCCCGGAGGACGGATATCCCGCCGATTACATCGTGGAGGTCGCGAAGCGCATCCGCGCCGCGGACGGCGCGGCCCACGAATCCCTGAGCTTCGAGGAGCAGACCGCGCTCTTCACCACGAAGGCGCAGCGGTGGTTCGTGGAGGGGTTCAAGACCACGACCGAGCGGTTCGGCATCCGCTTCGACGAGTGGTATTTCGAGACGGACCTCATGCGCTCCGGATATTTCGCGGAGACGCTCGCGGCGCTGCGTGAGGGCGGGCACATCGAGGAGCGCGACGGTGCCCTGTGGCTGCGCTCACGCGAGCTCGGTGAGGATATCGAGAGCGTCGTCGTGCGGAGCAACGGCCTGCCGACGTATTTCGGGGTGGATATCGCGTATCACCGGCTCTGCCTGCAGAGTCGCGGATTCGACCGGAAGATCGACATCTGGGGCGCGAACACTCACGGCCATCTCCGTCGGATGCGCACGGCGCTGGCGGCGCTAGGCATCGCCGAGCGGTGGGACGTCGTGCTCTACCAGTACGTCCGGTTCCTCCACGAAGGCGTGCTCCTGAAGATGGGGAAGCGCCTGGCGCAGTTCCTGTTGCTCGACGACGTGATCGACGCCGTGGGGGTGGACGTCGCGCGCTGGTTCTTCTTGCAGGCGAGCGCGGATCGGAACCTCGACTTCGATTTCGAGCTCGCGGTGCAGCAGTCCAATGACAACCCCGTCTACTACGTGCAGTACGCCCACGCCCGGATCTCGAGCATCTTTCGCACAGCGGCCGAGCGTGGGATCACCGCGGACGGCGCGGATGTGAGCCTGCTCACCGATCCAGGCGAGCTCGATCTCATCCGGCTCGTGCTTCGGTTCCCCGAGCTCGTCGCGGAGGTCACGGCCAAGCGCAACGTGCACCTGCTCACCGGCTACGCGCTCGAGCTCGCCGGAACATTCCACGCGTTCTACAAGGGCAACCGGGTCGTCGGCGACGATCCGGCGCGGTCGAAGGCGCGGCTCCGGCTCGTCGAGGCGGTGCGCGTCGCCCTGCGGCAGACGCTCGGCCTGATCGGCGTTGGCGCGCCCGACGCGATGTAGGAAGCTCCCGGTCGCGGCTACCGGGTGGGGCTGGGGCTTGGGCTCGCGCCCCGGCGAACGCCGCCACCACCGAGAAGGTCCGCGAGAACGTTGTTGCCGCCGAGCACGATCGCCTGCGCGGAGACCGATCCGGTGGTCGCGTCCGGCGTCCCGGCGACCGTGATCTGGTCGCCGGCCTTGAGGTCGGAGAGCTTCACGTCGGTCTCGGCGGTTTTCACGACGCGGGTCGTCGGGCCGACGAGAATGAGCTGCGAGGTCACCGCGGGCGAAGCGCCCTGCGGACCGGCCGTGCGCACCTGGATGGTGACCGAGTCGGCATTCACCGAAAGGATCTGGCCGTTCACGACATTGCGATTCGCAGCGGCACCCGCGGCACCGTTTGCGCCGCCGAACGCGCCGCGACCGCCGGCCGCCGCCGTGGCGCTCGCGATCGGACCGGTCGTGGAAGTCGCCTGAGCGCGACTGGTACCGGCGAAGAAGCCGGCACCGAAGAGGACAAGTGCCACAACGACGCCGGCGATGATCTGGACCGGACGACGAGACATCTGGATCCCTCCCTTATTCGTAGCGAAGTGCCTGGATCGGATGCAGACGCGCGGCCCGCATCGCCGGGTAGAGACCGAAGATGACGCCGATCGCGACCGAGACTCCCACGGCGACGATGACCGTTCCGGGCGTGATGATGACGAGCAGACCGGCGGCCTGCGGGATCCGTTTCACCACCTCGGTGATGCCCCAGCCGAGCAGGATCCCGAGGATGCCGCCCAGTCCGGTGAGGCCGATCGCTTCGATCAGGAACTGGCTGAGGATGTCGCGACGACGCGCGCCGACGGCCTTGCGGATGCCGATCTCGCGGGTCCGCTCGTTCACCGAGACGAGCATGATGTTCATGATCCCGATCCCGCCGACGAGGAGGGAGATCCCACCGATGGCGGCGAGCAGGATCGTGAACGTCGCGGTGATCGAGCCGAGCGCCGCCAGCGTGTCGTTCTGGTTGGTGACCGTGAAGTCGGCCGATACCGGGTCCGTGATCTTGTGCCGGGCCAGCAGGACCGTCCGCACGTCTTCAGTGGTGTTCGCCATCTCGTCGCTCGAGGCAGCCTTTACGATGATGCTGTTCACCACGCTCGTGCGACCGGTGAGGACCCGCTGGGCGGTCGTTGTCGGCACGAGGATCTGATCGTCGCGGCTGAATCCGAAGGTAGAGCCTTTCGCCTCCAGGAGCCCGACCACCCGGAAGTTCACGATCCGCGCGCGGGCGTTCCCGGCGCCGAAGGCCTGGCGGAGCTGGATCGTCCGACCGATCGGGTCGGCGTCGCCGAACAGGTTCTCGGCAGTGACGGAGCCCAAGATCGCGACCTGCGCGTTCAGCCGCAGATCCGACTCAGTGAAGAAGTCACCGCTCTGCAGGCCCCAGTCCCGGACCGTCGGGTAGTCCTCGGTGACCCCCACGACGTTCGTGTTCCAGTTCGTGGTCCCCGCCACGATCTGCCAGCGACCCGCCGTCTGCTCGGCCTCGACCGCCTTGATCGTCGGTCCGAGCTGGTCCTGGATCGCTTTCATATCGTCGAGGGTGAGGCTCTGGGCCTGCGCCCCCGCACCACGGAGTCCGGCGTCGGTCTGCGCGCCGGGGGTGACCGTGACGAGGTTGGATCCCAGGGCGAGCACCGTGCTCTGCACCTGCGCCGAGGCGCCGTTCCCGACGGCGACCATCGCGATGACCGCGGCGACGCCGATGATGACGCCAAGCATGGTGAGCGACGAGCGCAGCTTGTTCACCACGATCGACTGCAGCGCCGAGCGGAAGGAGTCGAGAAGCTTCATCGCGCGGCGGCCGCCGTGGCGTGGAGATCGACCGAGGCCGCCGATCCGGCGCTCCGGAGCTCGGCTTCGGCACGGCGCGGCTCGGCGACCATCTCATCGCCCGAGACCAGGCCGTCACGCATCCGGACGATGCGCTTGCAGTGCTCCGCGACGTCGGGCTCGTGCGTGACCATGACCACGGTCTTCCCGGCGTCGTTCAGGCGCTGGAAGATCGCGAGGATCTCGGCCGAAGAGCGGGAGTCGAGGTTCCCGGTCGGCTCGTCGGCGAGGATGAGCGAGGGGTCGTTCAGGAGAGCGCGGGCGATCGCGACCCGCTGTTGCTGCCCGCCGGAGAGCTCGGTCGGCCTATGACCGATCCGCTCGCCCAGGCCAACGTCCTGGAGCGCGCGCTTGGCGCGATCGCGCCGGTCGTGACGGTCTCCGCCGTAGATGAGCGGCAGCTCGACGTTCTCGAGCGCGCTCAGACGAGGGAGGAGGTTGAATGTCTGGAAGACGAATCCGATGTGCCGGTTCCGGATGGCCGCGAGCTGGTCGTCGTTCAGCGTCCCGACGTTCTGACCGGCGAGGACGTAGCTGCCGGAATCCGGGACGTCGAGACACCCGAGGATGTTCATCATCGTCGACTTCCCCGAACCCGAGGGGCCCATGAGCGCGACGAACTCCCCGGGGTGGACGTCCAGATCCGTGCCGCGCAGGGCCTGCACGATGTTGTCCTTCCCCATGCGGTACGTCTTGGTGATGCCCCGCAGGCGGAGGACCGCGTCGGTCATCGGCCGGCACCCGGCGCCGCGCCGCCGCCACCGATCCGCACCCCGCCGCCGGCGCCTGATGCAGCGGCGCGCGGCTGCGGCAGCACGACGGTGTCGCCCTCTTGCAGGCCGGTGGTGGCCTCGGTCACGGTCTCGTTGCTGATCCCGAAGGTCACCTCGGCATCGACCGGCTGCCCGTCCTTGAGCAGCTGAACGAAGCGACGGCCGTTCGCGCTACGGACCGCGAGGTTCGGGACGGTGAGAACGTTCTGCCGGCTGGCGATGATGATCGCGGCGGTCCCGCTCATCCCGGGCCGGAGCTGCGGGTTTGGGATGTCGATGAGGACATCGACGCCATACACCGGAACGCCCTGCGCGATCGTCGCCAACGGATCGAGCGCACTCACCTTGCCGGTCATTCGCGCGGCGCCGACCGCATCAACGGTGAGCGTCGCGACCTGGCCCAGCTTGAGCTTCGCGACATCGGCCTCGCCGATCGT
>JAYVCA010000084.1:0-11106 GCA_043750135.1 Chloroflexota bacterium
CGCAGACCGGGCACGGCCGCTCGCTCATGTAGCGCTCGAGCTCGGCCTTGATGAATTCCGACGTCGTCTCGCGATAGTGCTTCTCGACCCAACCGAGAACGCCCTCGAACTCCACCTCGTAGCTGCGCTTGGTGCCGCTTCGGTTCTCGTAGCTCAGCTTGAGCGGCCCGCCGAGTCCCTTGAGCACCGCCTGCACGGCGGCCTTCGGCAGGTCCTTCACCGGGGTCTTCAGCGAGAACCGCAGCTTCTTCGCCAGGGCCTCGAGGATCGCCACCCGGTACGTCGCGGTGCTGTTCGCCTTCTGCCACGGCAACACGGCGCCCTCGGCGAGCGAGAGATCAGGATTTGCGAGGATGAGGTCCCCGTCCGGTTCGAGGCGGGTCCCGAGCCCGGTGCACGCCGGGCAGGCGCCATGCGGTGAGTTGAAGGAGAACGTTCGCGGCTCGACCTCGCCGATCGAGAAGTCGCCCTCGGGACAGGCGAGGCGCTCGGAGAAGACCCGTTCGGCGATCTTTCCGTCGGCGTCGGCGACGACGGCAAGCCCCTCACCGAGCCGAAGGGCCGTTTCCACCGAATCGGTGAGCCGCGAGCGGTCCTCTTCAGACTCGGCGCGGTGCACGACCAGACGATCCACGACGACCTCGAGCGAGTGCTTCTTCATCTTGTCGAGAGCGATCTCTTCGGTGAGCTCGCGAACGAACCCATCGACGCGCACCCGGGCAAAGCCGCCGCGCTTGGCCGTGAGCAGGAGCTGCTGGTGCTCGCCCTTCCGGTCGCGGACGAGCGGGCCGAGGATCAGCAGGCGCGTGCCGTCAGGGTATTCGGAGATCTGATCGACGATCCCCTGGACCGTCTGGGCGACGATCGGGATCCCGTGCGTCGGACAGTGCGGGACGCCGACACGGGCGAACAGCAAACGCAGGTGGTCGTAGATCTCGGTGACCGTGCCGACCGTCGAGCGCGGGTTCCGGGTCGCGCCCTTCTGGTCGATCGATACCGCCGGGGAGAGCCCTTCGATGGCGTCGACGTCGGGCTTCTCCATCTGGCCGAGGAACTGTCGCGCGTACGCCGAGAGTGATTCGACGTAGCGACGCTGGCCCTCGGCGTAGATCGTGTCGAACGCGAGCGACGACTTCCCGGAGCCGGACAGGCCGGTGATGACGACCATCTTGTCTCGCGGGATCCGCACGTCGACGTTCTTGAGGTTGTGTTCGCGCGCGCCTTTGACCTGGATGTGGTCGAGCGGCATCAGGCGGTGGTCGCCGGGAGCCTGCGGGCGGCGCGGGCGTCACGCACGATCAGCGATAGGTAGATGAGCCACACCGGGAGCGTGACCAGGCCACCGGAGAGCGATTCACCGGCGCCCTGCCGATAGACATCGCCGGCCGGCAGGATGAGATACGCGAGGGCCTGATAGATCCCCATCGGCAGGAGCACGATCGTGGACAGGCCGAAGATCGCCGTGCCGAGCATGAGATACGCCCGCCGGAGACCGGAGTGTCCCTCGTCCACGCCCATCACGCCGCGTCGTGCGGCCCAGTGCGCGGCCCAGAAGCCGGCGCCGAACAGGCTGAAGGTGATGCCGCGGATGAGATCCTCACCCCGTCGCCGCTCCTCCTGCTGAGCCTGCCGCTGCTGGTAATCGACCGGCGGCTCGGCGCACTTCACGTTCGGTTCGTTCGGTCCGCACGGCCGTCCTATCACGGGGACCGGCTGAGAGCCATAGACGAAACCGTTCCCGAAGGCGGCAGCGAAGCCGGCGTTCAGGATCCCGGAGAGCCCGATGACCAGCGTGAGGATCCCGGCAAGCGACGCGATGTAGAGGTAGAACCGCAACAGGCTCCGCGGCGCGAGGTCGAGTCCGTCGCCGCCACGGCGGAAGAGCAGCGCCGCCCCGAGCGCGAGCAGACCGAGGATCGCGATGGGAAAGAGCACCCCGAGCACCAACATCTAGATCCCTCTCCTCCGCCGGACGACCCGGCGGGCCGTCTTCGGCTCCCCCAGCATGCTCTCCGGACCCTGTTCCAGCACCAGCTGGCCTCGAAGCTCGACGACCTCGTCGCGGAGCGTTGCGGCACGCTCGAACTCGAGGTCTTTGGCCGCCTGCTTCATGTCGCGCTCGAGATCCTTGATCAGCCGGACCAGCTCATCCTTGGGCATCCCGCCGGCGGCGATCGGACGCCCGCCTCGCTCATACCGGCCCTCGGTCTCGGCGGCCTGCCGGAGGCGCATGCCGATCTCGCGGATCGCCTTCACCACGGTGGTCGGCTCGATCCCGTGCTCGCGGTTATAGGCGACCTGGACCGCGCGCCGACGGTCGGTCTCCTTGATCGCCCGATCCATCGAGTCGGTCCGCCGATCGGCATACATGACCACGCGGCCCTCGACATGTCGGGCCGCGCGTCCGATGACCTGGATCAATGAGCCCTCGGACCGAAGGTAGCCCTCTTTATCCGCGTCGAGGATCGCGACCAGGGTCACCTCGGGGAGGTCGATGCCCTCGCGCAGGAGGTTCACTCCCACGACGACGTCGTAGATGCCCAGTCGCAGGTCGCGCAGGATCTCGACCCGCTCGATCGTCTCGATCTCCGAGTGCAGGTAATGGACCTTGACCCCCATCTCGCGCAGGTAATCGGCAAGGTCTTCGGCCATCTTCTTCGTGATCGTGGTCACCAGAGAGCGCTGGCCGCGCTCGACCCGGAGGTTGATCTCGGCCAAGAGATCGTCGATCTGCCCCTCGGTCGGGCGGATGTCGATCTCCGGGTCGACCAGGCCGGTCGGACGGATGATCTGCTCCACCAGGACCGGGGTGTGCTCGATCTCGTACGGGCCCGGGGTCGCGGAGACGAAGATCGTCTGGTCCAGGCGCTCCTCGAATTCCTTGAACATGAGCGGGCGGTTGTCGAGGGCGCTCGGCAGGCGGAAGCCGTACTCGACGAGGATGTCCTTGCGGGCCTTGTCGCCGCCGTACATCCCGCGGGCCTGCGGGAGCGAGATGTGCGATTCGTCGACGAACATCAGGAAATCCGGCGGGAAGTAGTCGAGGAGCGTCCAGGGCCGACTTCCGGCCGGCCGGCGGGCAAGGTGGCGGGAATAGTTCTCCACGCCGGCGCAGGCGCCGGTCTCGCGGAGCATCTCGAGGTCGAAATTCGTCCGCTGAAGGATGCGTTGCGCCTCGAGGAGCCGGCCGCGGTCGTTCAGCTCCTTGACCCGGACCACCAGCTCGGCCTCGATGTCCTTGATCGCCTCGAACAGCTTCTCTCGAGGCGTGACGAAGTGGCGGGCGGGGTAGATGTCGACCCGATCACGCTCGGCGAGCACTTCTCCGGTGAGCGGATCGAGCTCGGTGATCCGCTCGACCGTGTCGCCGAAGAACTCCACCCGGACGGCAAGGTCCTCATAGGCGGGATGGATCTCCAACGTGTCACCACGGACCCGGAACTTGCCCCGCACGAAATTCTGGTCGTTGCGCTCGTACTGGATGTCGACGAGATGCCGCAGGACGGTGTCGCGCCGGATCCGCTCGCCCTTGATGAGCCGCACCGTGACCGCGCCGTAGTCGACCGGGGCTCCCAGGCCATAGATGCAGGAGATCGAGGCGACGATGATGACATCGCGGCGCTCGAACAGCGCGCGCGTCGCGCCGTGACGCATCTTGTCGATCTCCTCGTTCCGCGAGGAGTCTTTCTCGATATAGGTGTCGCTCCGGGCGATGTAGGCCTCAGGCTGGTAGTAGTCGTAGTACGAAACGAAGTACTCGATCGAGTTCTTCGGAAAGAACTCCCGGAACTCGCCGTACAGCTGCGCGGCGAGCGTCTTGTTGTGCGCGAGGATGAGCGCCGGCCGGCCGGCATCGGCGATGACCTTCGCCATCGTCACCGTCTTGCCCGATCCGGTCACGCCCTTCAAGGTCTGGAACTTGTCGCCGCGGGCCAGGCCGGCCGACAGCGCGGCCGCGGCCTGGGGCTGGTCGCCGGAAAGCGGCCAGGGCAGGACCAGCTCGAACGGGGCGCGGCCGCCGGGCCGTTCGATCGGGACCTGTAGGAGATCGCTCGAGCTCACGGGTGCCTCACCGAGTTCTAGTTTAGAACGGACGTTCGGATGGGGAAAGGGCGCGTCCTAGGTCCATCTTACCCGCGCAGCCGCGCCCAAGGCTGGTCGCAGGTTGGCCGACACAGGGCCGGACGATCGGCGCGGGCCAGGCAAGCCGGACGAACGACCTATTGCGCAGGATGCGCGTGCCGCATCACGCTCTCCTTCGTCTACCGTTCCACTGTCAGGCGCTGAGGAGAAGAGGAAGCACTAGTGGAAGACCGTTCCAGCCGCCGCGCGCGGCTCGTGATGATCGTCGGCATCCTGCTCGCGGTCCTGGCCGGCATCGGCGCGTTCGTCGTTGGGTCGGGCTCGCAGAGCTCGGCTCCCCCGCCGGTCGAGACCACTCCGGTGGTCGTGGCCGTCCGCGAGCTCGCCCGGCTCACCGCCATTGCGGCGGCGGACGTGAAGGTCGAGCAATACCCGGTGACGATCGCGCCGCCGGCCGCCCTGAAGGACCCCAAAGAGGCGATCGGCAAGGTGCTGAGCGTCCCTCTGGCCGCGGGCGAGCCCCTCCTGCCGGCCAAGTTCGGATCGGCGACCGGTGCGGCGCCATTCACCGTCTTCCCCCCGAATGCCCAGCCGCCGGCCGGGCAGGCGATCCCGCCAGGTACGCCCGACTATCGCGCCATTTCGATCACCGTCGCCGACGGGTCCGCCGCCGGCGGTGCGGTCCTGCCCGGCGATCTCGTCGATGTCCTGTACACCCTGAACTTCGATCCGGCCAAGTACTTCCAGGGAAACGACCAGAACCGGATCGCGGACTTCTCGGCGAAGGTGGTGCTCCAGAACGTGCCGATCCTGGCCCGCACGCTCACCGTCTACACCATCCGGACCGACGCCCAGACCGCCGAGCGCATCGCCTACCTCACCGCATCGGGCGGGGCCCTGCAGCTGCTCCTGCGGAGCGGGCAGGACCAGCGGACCGCGGCGACGGCCGGCGCGACGTTCAATGACGCCTACCGGACGTTCAACCTCAAGCCCCCCAGCAAGATCAGCCCGTAGGCGCGCGCACGCTCGACCAGGCAGCGGAGACCGTGGCGCGCAGTGCGTCACGGTCTCCGTCATTCCGCAGCACGACGTGGGCCGCGGCGCGGAGATCGGCCTCCGCAGCCTGATGCGCCATCCGCGCGAGCACCTGGTCCTCGGAGAGGCCCCGCCCGGAAAGCCGCGCCACGAGCGTCGGCTGTTCTGCGAGCACGATCCAGATGCGATCGCACACCGTCCGGAGCGATGTCTCCACCAGCTTGATCGCCTCGACGACGAGGATCGCCTCGTCCGGGAGCATCGCCCGCGCCTCCAGCACCCGGGCAATGACCCGCGGGTGCACGATGCGCTCCAGCTGCGCGAGCCGACGCGGATCGGCGAACACGATGTCCGCCAACTTCCGTCGGTCGATCTCCAGATCCGGGCCGAGGATCTCGGTCCCAAACTGCTGCACGATCGCGCTGTATCCCACGGTCCCCCGCAGCTGCTCATCGCGCGACAGGGCATCCGCATCGAGCACCTTCGCCCCCAGCTCGCGAAGGATCCCCGCAACGGTCGACTTCCCCGCCCCGATCGGACCGGTGAGGCCGACGACAAATGCCGTCATGATCCGTCCGGCCCCCGCTCCTGCCCCTGCCCCGCCGCCGTCCACTCCGAATAGAGGTTCCCCAGGGCCGCCTCTAGCTCCGCATGCTCCGCCCCAAGACGACGGGTCTCCAGATAATTCCCCGCCGCGGCGATCTCGGTGAGCTTCTTCGACATCTGGATCAGCTGCAGCTCCATCGAAGCGATGCGCGCCTCAAGCGCCCGCAACGGATCCACTCGACGCACCGAAGAAGCCGTCCGTCGCCCAGTACTGCGACGCGCGCCGCCCTCAACGTCGGGAGCGGCGTTCCGGGAGGCCGGCGGGGGTTCCCTCCGCAGAGGGGCCCGCCGAGCCGGACGGGACGCCGCTCCCGACGGTGACGCACGCCCAAGGTCGCCCGACGCGGCCGCGCGCCCGGAACCGCCGCCGCTAACGACCAGGGGATCCGGCAGCGCGCGCCCCTCTTCGCGAGCGCGGAGGAACACCGACCAGCCCCCCTCGTAGCGCTTGAGCCCCGCGTCGCGCACATCCCAGATCTCGGACGCGAGCTTGTCGATGAAGTAGCGATCGTGGGACACGACGAGCATCGAGCCCCCGAAGTCGGTGAGGACCCGCTCCAGCGCTTCGCGCGCCGCGAGATCGAGATGATTCGTCGGCTCATCGAGGACCAAGAGGTTCGCCTCCTGGACCGAGAGGCGGGCCAGCGCGAGCCGGCTCCGCTCCCCGCCCGAGAGCACGCCCACCGATCGGAATACGTCGTCGCCCCGGAACAGGAAGCGCGCGAGCACTCCCCGGGCGTCCTGCTCACCGAGCCCGGTCGCCGAGCGGAGCGCCGCCATGACGGTCTCCTCGCCGGTGAGCTCGGCCTGGGCCTGAGCGAGGAACGCGACGCGCGCGGTCGGTGCGCTGGAGACGAACCCATCGAGCGCCGGCAGCTGCCCGACCAGGGTCCGAACGAGCGTCGTCTTCCCCGCGCCGTTCGCGCCGACGACCGCGATGCGCGCACCCCGCTCGACGCGCAGCGGCGGCGTGCGAACGACGACGCGCTCCCCGTGCCCCACCGCGAGCGGCGTCGTCTCGAGAACCTTCTCGCCGGCAAGATGCGCCGCCTCGAGGCTCCAGTGGTGCGCGGTGGCCGCGATCGGATCGGCGATCCGCTCGAGCCGGGCGAGCTGCTTGGCGCGGCCGCGGGACTGCTTCGATCGCTGCCCCGCGCGGAAGCGGTCGATGTACTCCTCGGTGCGCGCGATCTCGCCGGCCTGTTTCGTCGCAGCCTTCGATTGCGCGGCCTCCCGGTCGGAGCGCTGGCGCGCGTACTGCGAATACCCACCGCGATATTCGACGACGCGGGCCGAGCCCCCCGGTGCGGGCTCGAACGAGAGCGTGCGGGCGGTCACCCGGTCGAGGAACCAGCGGTCGTGGCTCGAGACCAAGATCGTCGCGTCCTGCTCGAGGAGGAACCGCTCGAGCCACTCGAGCGCGGCGAGGTCGAGGTGGTTCGTCGGCTCGTCGAGCAGGAGAAGGTCTGGATCGTCGAGCAGCAGGCGCGCGAGGCCAAGACGGGTCCGCTCGCCACCGGAGAGCGTGCGAACCTCTCGATCGCGCAGCGCCTCAAGGCCAAGGCCGCCGAGGACGCGCCCGAGGATCGCCTCGAAATCGTAGCCGCCGGCATGTTCGAAATGGTGCTGCGCGTCCGCGTACTCCTCGAGCAGCGCGGGCTCGCCGCTGGCGAGTCCTCCTTCGAGCTCACGCAGGCGCGCCTCGAGCTCGCCGAGATGGAGCGCCGCGCCTCGCGCATGGGCCTCGACCGTCCCATCGATGTCGACGAGGAGCTCCTGCTGGAGGAACCCGACGCGGGCGCCCCGTGCGAGCGCGATGCCGCCGGCGTCGGCCTCATCGAGGCCCGCCGCGATCCGGAGGAGCGTCGACTTCCCAACGCCGTTCGGCCCGACCAGCCCGACCCGATCACCGTGGGCCAGACGGAAGCTCACCTCGGCGAACAGCACCCGGTTGGCGAACCGTCGGGTCACCGCCTGGACGGCGAGGAGGCTCATGCCGGCTTTTGGCGGGGCGCGCGCTGGCAGCCCGGACAGTGGAATGTGCTCCGCCCCCCAATGACCGAGCGCGCGATCGGTCGGCCACACCGTGCGCAGGGCTCCCCCGCACGACCATAGGCGACGAACTCGCGCTGCATGCCGCCGGGCTCGCCACCATTGTCGCGGTAGTCGCGGAGCGTCGAGCCATGGAGTCGGATCGCCTTTCGAAGCACCCAGCGCACCGCTTCATGGAGGCGTGCGACCTCCTCTGTACGGAGCGACCCGGCGACCCGCAGCGGGTGAATGCCGGCGCGCCAGAGGGCCTCGGAGGCGTAGATGTTCCCGATGCCCGCGATGCCGCGTTGATCGAGCAGGAGCGGCTTGATCGCCGCGCGACCGCGGCGGCGCAGGAACACCCGAAGCCACGCGATGGTGAAGGCACGCGAGAACGGCTCGCGGCCCATCGCCTGATGGAGCGGCGCGTGCAGCGTGCGATCGCCTCCGGCATCGTCGGCGGCGACCTCGCGCGCATCGACCAGGCTCATCCGACCCAGCTTTCGGAGGTCCACGAAGTCGAGGCCGCTTCCATCGACGAAAGCGAAGCGGGCCCGGACGAAGCGCTCGCCGGTCGCGACCGTCTCCGTCATGTGGGAGGCGGCGCGGTAGCGGAACGAGCCGGTCATCCGGAGCGAGGTGAGGAGCACATCGCCGCCATCGAGGGCGAAGACCACGAGCTTCCCGCGCCGGCGGACCGCTTCGATCGTTCGTCCGGCCAGCCGCGCCGCGACGACCTCGACCGGCTCTGGCTCGGTCAGCCGGACCCAATCGGAAGCGAAGGCGGCGATGGTCCGGCCGGTCACCAGCGCCGCGAGCTGGCGCGCGATGGTCTCGACCTCTGGCAGCTCAGGCATGGACGAGGGCCAACGGGGACATCTGGTCCCAGTTCTCTCCGGTCCGGACGTCAACGATGAGCGGCACCTCGAGCGCGTACGCCCCCGACATCTCCGCGCGGACCAGCTCGGCAAGGTCGGTCACCCGGTCGCGCGCGACCTCGAAGACGAGCTCGTCGTGGACCTGGAGGACCGCGGTCGCGTAGGACTCGTCTCGGAGGCGCGCGTGCACGCGGACCATCGCGATCTTCATGATGTCGGCAGCGGTCCCTTGGATCGGCATGTTGATCGCCATCCGCTCCGCGGCCCCCCGGACGGCGCCATTCCGGCTTGCCATGTCCGGGATGTACCGGCGGCGACCGAGCAGCGTTTCCACGTAGCCCTGCTCGAGGCAGAAAGCCTTCGTCTCGATGACGTACCGGCGGACCTGGGCATAGCGCTTGAAGTACTCGTCGATGAACGCGGCGGCCTCCTCGCGCGCCATGCCCATGCGCCAGGCGAGACCGAAGTCGCTCATCCCGTACACGATGCCGAAGTTGAGCATCTTCGCGACGCTCCGTTGCTCCTTCGTCACCGCGCTCTCGGCGACCCCGAATCCGGCGGCCGCGGTGCGGGTGTGAACGTCCGCTCCTGACCGGAACGCCTCCAACAGCGCCGGGTCGCCCGACATATGCGCCAGGACCCGGAGCTCGATCTGCGAGTAGTCCGCGGCCAGGAGCACCGCGCCCGGCCGTCCGCTCACGAACGCGCGGCGGATCCGCCGGCCGAGCGGGGTGCGGATCGGGATGTTCTGAAGGTTGGGTGACTGGCTCGAGAGCCGGCCCGTGGCCGCCACCGTCTGATTGAAGGTCGTGTGGATCCGGCCGGTCGCACGGTCGATGAGCGGACCGAGTCCCTCGGCGTACGTCGATCGCAGCTTCTCGACCTCGCGGTGCTCGAGGACCAGATCGATGACCGGGTGAGCGCCGCGTAGCTCCTCGAGCACCGTCGCGTCGGTCGAATATCCGGTCTTGTTCCGCCGCCCGCGCGGCAGCCGAAGCTCGGTGAAGAGGAGCTCCTCCAGCTGTTTGGGCGAATTCAGGCCGAACTCATGGCCGACCGCGGCATGGGCCTCGCCCTCGATCCGCGCGACCTCGGCGGTGAACTCGGTCGCGAGATCGGCCAGATACCCGGTATCCACGGCGATCCCGGCCTCTTCCATCCGCACCAGGACGTCGACCAGCGGCAGCTCCACGGTGCGATACAGGGTCTCCAGGCCCAGGCGGGTAAGGTCGGCCGAAAGGAGCTCGCCGAGCCGCAGCGTCGCGACGGCCGCGGTCCCGGCGCGGACGAGCCGCTCGTCGAGCGTCGGGAGTCGATCCCTGTGCTTGCGGTCCGGCACCGGCAGCGCCGGGATCTCGAGACCGAGGCGCTCCGTCGACAGGTCATCCAGGACGTGCTGCCGCCGGCTCGCGTTCACCAGGTAGGAGGCGATGATCGTGTCCATCGCGATACCGTCCCGGTCGGGCAGATCGGCACCGTGCCGCCGCAGCGCCCGTCGGGCGACCTTGAGATCGTGCACGACGACGCCGGTCGCCTGATCGGCCAGCAGCGCCACGAGTGCCGCAGGGAGATGCTCGCCCAGCGGGAGATACCAGGCGCCGTCACCGGCCGCGAGCCCGAGGCCGAGGAGGCGAGGGTGCCGGTCGGGCTCGACATCCGCGTAGAGCGCGATGGTGCCCGCCTCGCGCAGGCGCGACACGAGCGCGGCGATGTCGGCATCGGCGACCAGCTCGACGGCGACCGACGGAGCCGCCGGAGCCAACGGAGGGGTGAGTCCGAGGGAAAGCTGCCCGGCTCCGGACGCGGTGCTCGCGCCGGCGAAGAGCGGCACCGCAATCGCGGCGGATGCCGAAGCGACGGCGTTCCCGTCAGCCGGCGGGAGCCGTGGGATGAGGCTGCGGAACTCGAGGTCGCGAAAGAGCTCGATAACGGCCGCCCGGTCGTAGGCCCCCCGCCGCGTCCGCTCGAGGTCGAGCGTGACCGGAAGGTCGGTGACGATCCGCGACATCTCACGGCTATGGAGCACCTGCCCGTGGCTCGCCTCGATCGACGCACGCAGCTTCGGGGTGAGCGTCCCGACGGCGCGGTACACGCCCTCGATCGTCCCATGCTCGGCGATGAGCTTTGCCGCGGTCTTCTCCCCGACGCCGGGGACGCCCGGGATGTTGTCGCTGGCGTCGCCCTTCAGCGCCTTGTAATCGACCATCTGGTCCGGACGGAGGCCGTACCGGCTCCTGATCTGCGCCTCGTCGTAGACGACGGTGTTCTGGAAGCCCTGGCGAGTGGTCATCAGCTTCGTGCGCGGGGTCACCAGCTGAAGCGTGTCGAGATCGCCGGAGAGGATGAGCGTGTCCAGATCCTGTGCCTCGGCCTGCTGGGCAAGCGCGCCGATGACATCGTCGGCCTCGAACCCCGGGAGCGAATACATCGGGACGCCCAGCTTCTCGAGGAACTCCTTGCAGCGCTCGAACTG
>JAYVCA010000085.1:0-5966 GCA_043750135.1 Chloroflexota bacterium
CCTTGGACGCCACCCCGGCCTCTTTGCCGCCGGGGCATCGGCTGCGGGGATCGTCTCCCTCGAGACCCTCTCCCAGACGACCCGGGGCGACGCGCGCGACTATCTGGACCGGGAGATCGGACCGCTCGCCGGGAACGAAGCCCGGTATCGCGCGTCGTCGCCGATCACGTACGCCGGGCAGATCACCGCGCCACTCCTTGTGCTCCATGGCGCGAATGACCCCATCGTGCCGAAGGCCGAGGCGCAGCAGCTGGTCGCGGCGCTGCGTCGCAGCGGGACGCCGCATGCCTACCACGAATATCCCGACGTCGGCCACCGGCCCACGAAGACCGTGGACCGCGTCGACGAGCTGGGTCGGATCACCGCGTGGTTCGAGCGTTACCTCACGCCGCTCATGCTCCGCCACCTGTAACGAGGACCGGTCAGTGACGGACGCGATCGTCGTTGGCTCGGGGCCGAACGGCCTCGCAGCAGCGATCGCGCTGGCGCAGCACGGCCTCGGGGTCCGGGTCCACGAGGCGAACGACACGATCGGCGGAGGCTGCCGCACCGCCGAGCTCACGCTCCCGGGATTCCGCCATGACACCTGTTCGGCGGTGCATCCGCTCGGTGCGGCATCGCCGTTCTTCCGCGGACTGGACCTTGGGGTCGATTGGATCCACCCGGATGTGCCGATCGCGCACCCGCTCGACGACGGTCCGGCGATCCTCGTCGAGCGCTCGGTGCACGACACCGCCGCGCAGCTCGGCGCCGACGGCGCGGCGTGGCGCCGCACCGTCGGCGCGGCGGCGCGCGATTGGGATGCGCTCGTCCCGCTGCTCACCGGTCCAGCGTTCCACGTCCCGCGCCATCCGCTCGCCGAGGCACGCTTCGGTGCGCTTGCTCTGCTGCCGGCGGCGACGCTGGCGCGGACCCTCTTCCGCGGGGAGCGCGCCCGCGCGGTCTTCGCCGGGTGCGCGGCCCACTCGTTCCTTCCCCTCACCGCGCCGCTGACCGCGGCGTTCGGGCTTTCGTTGGCCGCATCGGCACATGCTGTCGGCTGGCCGATGCCGCGCGGCGGCTCCGGAGTGCTCGCCTCCGCGCTCGCCGCAACGCTCCGGTCACTGGGTGGGGAGATCATCACCGGCTCACGCGTGGAAGCGCTCGATGCGATCCCTGGCGCGCGGGCCTATCTGTTCGACACGTCCCCACGCGCTCTCGAGCGCATCGCCGGCGACCGGCTTCCGGACCGCTACCGGCGCGCGCTGCGCCGGTATCGCTACGGTCCGGGGATCTTCAAGATCGACTACGCCCTCGACGGTCCGGTGCCCTGGCGCGACCCGGCGGTCGCGCGCGCCGGAACGGTGCATGTCGGGGGATCCTTCGACCAGATCCGCGAGAGCGAGGCCGAGGTCGCACGGGGGCGGCACGCCGAGCGGCCGTTCGTCCTGGTCGCGCAGCCGAGCGCGTTCGATCCGAGCCGCGCGCCGGCCGGTAAGCACGTCCTGTGGGCGTATTGCCACGTCCCGAACGGTTCGCGGGAGGACATGACTGCGCGGATCGAGGCCCAGCTCGAGCGGTTCGCGCCCGGCTTCCGCGACCGCGTGCTCGCGCGGCACGTCATGGACACCGGCGAGGTCGAGCGCCGGAACGCGAACTACGTCGGCGGCGACATCAGCTGCGGCGCGCATTCCGGTCTGCAGTTCCTCGCGCGACCGGTGCTGCGGATCGATCCGTACGCGACACCCGACCGCTCGATCTACCTCTGTTCGGCTGCGACCCCACCCGGAGGCGGAGTGCACGGGATGTGCGGCTTCCACGCCGCACGGTCCGCGCTCGCGCGGAGCTTCCGCTAGCTCGCGGCCACCGCGGCCGCGTCCAGCGCCTTCGCGCCGATCCGCTCCGCACCTGCGCGGGCCTCAGCCAGCTCCGAGGCCGCGTCGTCGGGCCGACCGAGCGCCCGGAGTGCCTGCGCATGGTCGAGCTGCGCGACCGCCCGGGGATGGTCGAGCTTGAGCGTCGTAAAGGCCTGGATCGCATCGAAGAGGAGTCGCTCGGCGCGGCCGTGCTCCCCACGCGCAAGCGCGCGGAGCCCCTGCGCCTGCGCGAGCAGCGCCCGGCCGCGGGCGTGACCAGTCTTGTCCATCAGCGCCGTCACTCGCTCGTCGTGCGCGTCGTCGTCGATCGCCCAGCGGGCGGCGGCGAGGACCATCAGCGGTCCCCACACCGTCCGGTCGACGATGCCGGTCGGCCAGCCGGCGCTGCGTGCGGCCGAGTAAGCGCTCTCGCTCTCGCGCTGGCCATAGATCGCCGCGAGCAGCTCCGCTCCCGCGCTTTCCGCTGGGTTGGGCTCGCTTGCTGCGAGAAGGTCGCGGAACCGCTGCTCGTCCTCGGCCGCCCCGGACGCGGCCGTCGCGGCCATCGCCAGGCCGAGCGTGAGCTTGGCGTTGTGATCCGAGCGCATCGTGTCGAACGTCGACAGCTCGTTCGCCGCCGCGACCGTATCCGCGAAGTCGCCGGCCAGCAGCGTGGCGCCGGCGACCGACTGAAGGGCGTAGATCCCCAGGCGCGGCTTCTCGGTGGCGCGGGCGACCTCGAGGGCCTCGCGGGCATGCTCGATCGCCTCATCGAGGTTGCCAAGAACAACGGCCGACGCGCTGACCATGTTGTGCGCGTCGATGAGCTCGTCACTGTCCTGGAGCGACCGCGCGATCGGGATGCGCCGCTGGTTGTGGGTATACGCCTCGCGGAAGTTGCCGAGCGACCGATACGCGTAGCCGACCGCGTCGAGCGAGAGCGAGACCTCGCGGAGCAGGCCAAGCTCCTCGGCGATGGCGAGCGCTTCCTGGGCTGTGACGAGGGCCTCCTGCCAATCTTCGTCACGCGACTTCGCCTGCCGTCGCGCGGAGAACGCGCGGGCCGCGAGGAGCCGCACTCGATCCGACGACGGCTCGTCCCCGACCAGGCGCAGACCGCGCTCGATCAGGCCGTCGAGGTCCGGATGCTTCGCGTCCCAGCGGGTACAGAGCTCCGCCATCTGCGCGTAGAGCGCGGCGATCTCGGGTCCGCTGCCCTCGCGCGAGGACAGGAGCGCGAGGGCCCGTTCGTATGCTGCGAGCGCCGCGTCGCTCTCGCCGCGATAACGGCGCACTCGTCCGATGAGATAGAGCGACTCGACCGAACGCTCGACGTCGCCGACCTTCTCGTAGATCTCGAGCGCCTGCTCGGCGAAGCGAAGGGCCTCGATGTGCGCGTGGATGCTCACCGCGCGCTGCGCTGCGCGCCATGAATACGCGGCCGCCTTCTCAGACACCTCGCCCAAGAGATAGTGGTGCGCGAGGGCCGGGTAGAAGTCGGCGGCCTGATCGCCGAGGACCGCCTCGAACGCGCCGGCGACCCGGCGGTGCAGCTCGGTCCGGCGACGCATGAGGAGCGTGTTGTAGGCGACCTCCTGGGTCACCGCGTGCTTGAAGCGGTAGCGGCCCTCGCGGCGCTCACCGGGCGTTGCCTCCACCACCAGATCGGCGGCGATGAGGACGTCGACCGCGTCGGCCAGCCGATCGCCGCCGGCCGCGCGCAGGACGCGCTCGCCGAACCGCTGACCGATGACCGACGCGAGCTGGATGCACTCCTTCGCCAGCGGAGGCAGGCGGTCGAGCCGCGCGGCCACCACCGCGTGCAGTGTTGCCGGGACATCGAGCGCGGCGGTCTGCTCGCGGACGACCCATTCGCCAGACTCGTCGCGCGCGATCGCCCCGGACTCGACGAGTGCACGGATCGACTCCTCGATGAAGAAGGGGTTGCCTCCGGCCCGCGCGACGATGCGGTCGCGCAGCTCGGCAGGCGCCCACTCGATGACCGATTCGACGATCCGCTCGGCCTCTTCGGTCGTGAGCGGCTCGAGCACGATCTGGGTGAAGTTCGTGCGCCCGGGCTTCGGGTCCGGCGCGCCGCCGCCGATCCGCTGTGCCAGCAGGAAAAGGAGGGGCACGCGTGACGCCCGGGATGCCAGGAACCACAGCAGGTCGAGCGAGGCGGTGTCGGCGTAGTGAAGGTCCTCGAGCACGTAGAGCACCGGCCGTTCCCGAGCGAGCGCGCCGATGACGTCGTAGAGAACGATGTAC
This sequence comes from Chloroflexota bacterium, assembly GCA_043750135.1. Lineage (GTDB taxonomy): Bacteria > Chloroflexota > Limnocylindria > P2-11E > P2-11E > UBA4735. The sequence continues at coordinate 4,104 of JAYVCA010000085.1, forward strand.
ATCTCGCGCTTCCACTCCTCCGAGTCGCGCGAGTCGTTCTTGGTCTCATCGGGCTCGGCGGCGTCTGGAAGGTGGAGGAATCGGGCGAGGATCGCGCTGTTCGTCTCGGCCTGCGGCAACCGGATCGCGGTAAGTGCCGCGACGAGGCGATCACGCGCCTCGGGAGCCGCCGGATCGATGCCGAGCTCGACCAGGAGCGGCTCGATGAATCCGGCGTAGCTCCGCTGGTTCACCCGGGAGAAGGTCCACCGGAGCACTCGCGGACCGCCACCGGCATCGTCGGCCGCGGCGATGAGCCCGATGAATTCAGAGACGAGCCGGCTCTTCCCGATCCCCGGCTCCCCGGCGATGATCACGACCTCGGTCCGGCCGATGCGGGTGGACTGGTAGGCGAGATCGAGGCGGGAGAGCTCCATCCACCGGCCGACGAGCGGGGCGTTCAGCTCGATCGCGACCCGAAGCTCGGTCCGCTCATTGCTCAGGGCGTAGGCCAGGATCGGCCGCTCCTTGCCCTTCATCTCGACCGGTCCGACCTCCCGGAAGCTGAACTCTCGGTTGGTGAGCCGGAACGTGGCCTGGGTGACGTAGATCTCTCCCGGAGCAGCCGCGGTCTGGAACCGCGAGGCGATGTTCACCGTGTCGCCCATCACGCCGTACTCGGGCCCGGACCGGACGCCCGCACCCGCGACGACGAGCCCGGTGTGGACACCGATGCGCAATCCGATCGTGAGACCGCGTTCTTTCTGGAGGCGCGCCGCGTGCGCCGTGAAGACATGCTGCATCGCGAGCGCGGTGCGGAGTGCGCGCTGCGGGTCGTCCTCGTGCGCGATCGGCGCCCCGAAGATCACGAAGATCGCGTCGCCGATGAACTTCTCGATGGTCCCGTCGTACCGGATCGCCTCCTCGGCGAGCGCCTCGAAGATCCCGGACACCAGCTCTTGGAGCAGCTCCGGGTCGAGCTCGTCCGCAAGGGCCGTGAAACCGACCATGTCCGCGAAGAGGACGGTCACGAGGCGGCGTTCCTGATCGAGCATCTGTCCGAACAGCCTATTGGGGTGGGCGGCGCCTCGGCGCGGCCCTGCGGCGTGCGGAGCGTTCTTTCGCCAGTTCTTCTCGCCGGTCCAGCAGATCCTCGACGACGGCGTGCGGACCGGCGAGCTCCGAAGGGTGGATACGGCCTTCACGACCCAGGCCCTGCTGAACCTCGTCGATCCCTCGACCGGGCGCGATCCGCTCGGCCGCCACACGCTCCAGCACGCGTTCGGCGTCGGGATCGCGGGAGCCGTCCGGGCGCTCGGGCCAGTAGAGGACGAATTCGTCCATTCCGATCTCGGTGAAGCGGCCGGTGAATTCGTCGAAGGCGTCGAGCGAATCGAATGGCGCAGGTGTCGCGCGGTACGCGAGCACGCGGCGGCGAATTGGGTCGCGACCGATCGCGGCGCAGGCGGTATCGAGGAGCGCGCGCTCGCCGGCGACGCGGCGGACCGCCTCGGCAAAGGGGTCATTGTCCGTGCCGGGGTCGCGCCCGCCCTGATTGACCCAGATGTCGGCGTGGCGTGCGGCGATGGCGAGCGCTCGCGGTCCGCGTGCGGCGACGGCAAACGGCGGTCGCGGTCGCTGGAGGCAGGCGGGTATCGTCGCGCGCACGCGGTAGCGGCGACCGGCGTGATCGAGCGTCTCGCCGCGGAGCAGCCGGTCGCAGATCTCCAGCGATTCCTCGAGACGGCCCACGCGCTCGCCCGGCGTCCAGGGATCGTTGCCGAGCGCCACTTCGTCACCGCCCGCGCCACCCGACCCGAGCCCGAGCTCGAACCGACCGCCGCTCATCCGGTCCGCGCTCGAAGCGTGCTGGGCGAGGAGCGC
>JAYVCA010000086.1:0-2928 GCA_043750135.1 Chloroflexota bacterium
GGGGCGTCTCTCCTCGGACACGCGCTCGACGCTCATTTCGAGCGGTACCTGCCGTCCGCCCGTGCCTGGGTCACGACCGGCGAGCCGCGGCTGCGCCGCGCGGTCATGGTCGGCGCGAAATACGCCGCACGGCCACGCCGGCCCGAGCGGGAGCGGCCGATCCTCGATCTCGTCGAGGGGGCCATCCACGATCGCGATGAGTACGTGCGGAAGAGTCTTGGGCCCTTCGCGGTCGGCGACCAGCTGCTGCGGTCATACCCCGACGCGACGCTCGAGCGGATCGCCCGCTGGGCCCGGGATCCGGACGAGAACGCGCGCTGGAACGCGGCGATGGCGTTCACCACGGCAAGTGGCGCGCGCCTCGCCGAACGCGCCTTCGCGATCCTCGTGGGCATCGCCGCGGATGAGCGGCCGTTCGTCCGCCGGGCGGCGACCGCGGCGCTCCGAAACATCTTCCGCCGGCGTCCGGAGCTGCGAGGCGCGGTGCTGGAATGGAGCGGCGGCACCCGGATCGCGGTCGAACGCGCGCTTCGGGCCACCCTCGTCTGATGGGAACGCGTCACGAGGATCAGCCGCCCGAGCACTGGGCCGCCGCAGCATCGCTCGACCCGACACCGGTGTGGAAGCAGTACCTCCTCATCGGCTTTGGGGTCCTTGGCGCGCTCGTTCTCGTCCTCGTCGTCGCCTATTTCGCGCTCGGCGTCCAGCTCGCCACGCCGCCGGCGGCGGTCCCCGGCGGTCGGGTCGTGCTCGCGCTCTCCGACGTGCCGCGCTACGGTCAGGCCGCGAAGCGTTATGGGCCTCCGCTCGTCGATGAGGGCCACGCCTTCGTCCTCTTCGGCGCGAGCGGCGGCAGGATCTTCGCGGTGCCGCTCCAGACCTGGCTCGACGGCAAGGAGGGTCAGTTGCTCCCGATCCCCGAACCGGACCGTCCGGCGGGCTACGACCGATATGGTGTCTCGGTGGAGGGGGATCGGGTGGTCGTGAACACCAGTCGGGTGATCCGCGGTGTCGAGCGGGTCCCCATGCCGACCGACCCCACTCTTAGGTGACCGCGCCGTACGAGACGATCATCGGGATCGAGTGTCACGTCGAGCTCGCGACGCGCTCGAAGATGTTCTGCGGCTGCAGCGCCGTGTGGTTCGGCGCTCCGCCGAACACCATCACTTGTCCGGTGTGCCTCGGTCTGCCCGGAGCGCTGCCGGTCCCGAATCGTCGCGCGGTCGAGCTCTCGATCGCCGCGGGCATCGCGCTGCATTGCGAGACGCCCGCGCACACCAAGTTCGATCGCAAGAACTATCTCTATCCCGATCTGCCGAAGGGGTATCAGATCTCGCAGTTCGACCTCCCGTTATCGGTGGGCGGCTGGATCGAGATCCCGGCGGATGGCGGCGGGACCAAGCGCGTCGCGATCCGGCGCGCGCACCTCGAGGAGGACACCGGCAGCCTGCTCCACGTCGCTGGCGCGACGCTCGTCGACTTCAATCGCTCCGGCGTCCCGCTTCTGGAGATCGTGAGCGAGCCGGATCTCAGATCCAGCCGTGAGGCGCTCGCGTACCTCGAGGCCCTCCGCGAGACGATCGTGTACGCCGGCGTCGCCGGCTTCCGCCTCGAGGAGGGCGGAGCGCGCTTCGATGTGAACGTCTCGATCCGTTTTTCCGAGGCGGGCGAGACGCGCTGGCCGCCGCTGTCGGAGATCAAGAACTTGAATAGCTTCCGGGCCCTCGAGGGGGCCGTGGCCTTCGAGAGCGCGCGGCTCTGGCGCGAGTGGCAGAACGGCGGCGACCTGCGCCGGCGGACCGGCAAGATCACCGTGGGATGGAGCCCTGACGCCGCGCGGACCTACATCCAGCGGACGAAGGAGGAGGTCAATGACTACCGGTACTTCCCCGAGCCCGATCTCGTCGTTCTTGCGCCGGACCGCGCGATGGTCGAACGCATCCGCGCCACACTCCCGGAGATGCCAGCGGCACGACGTGCCCGATTCGTGACCGACCACGGACTTTCGGAGTACGACGCCCGCGTCCTGGTGTCCGACCGGAGGCTCGCGGACTGGTTCGAAGCCGCGGTCGCCGCCGCCGGCGGTGAGGCCAAGCGCGTCGCCAACTGGGTCACCGGCGATGTCCTCGCGCACCTGCGGGCCTCGGGAGCGACGCTCGACGCCCTCGCCGTCACTCCGGCCAAGCTCGGCGCGCTCGTGCGACTGGTGGCGCAGGGGACCCTCAGTACGACCGCGGCGCGCGAGGTCTTCGCTGCCGTCCTCACCACCGGCGCGGATCCGGCGGAGATCGTGCGGGAGAAGGGCCTCGCCCAGGTCTCCGACGAGGGCGCGATCGCCGCCGCCGTCGACGCGGTGCTTGCGGCGAACGAAAAAGGCGCGGCAGCCGTGCGTGGCGGGAACCAGCGCGCCCTCGGACCGCTCGTTGGGCAGGTCTTGGGCAAGATGGGCGGGAAAGCCAACCCGAGCGTGGTGAGCCGGATCCTCAGCGAGCGGATCGGGCGCTCCTAGGTTCACGCGTTCCTAGGGACGCGCGCCGCGGCGCCGGCGCGACGCTAGTACGACTCCTCGCCGCGCATCAGGAACGTTCCGGCCAGCGCGAACGCAGGCAGGATCCCGATGAAGGCCCAGGCCCCCGAGAATCCGATCCGCTCGACCGCGAAGCCGATGAGCGGAGCCCCGATGACCGCACCGAACGTGCCTCCCATTCCGGTCAGCGCCTGCGCCGCCGCGGGTGCACTGCGGAGCGATGCCGCGGCGGTGTTGAACACCGCCGAATAGGGAAGGGAGACGCCGATCCCAACGAGGATCACGCCGGCAAGCGCGGCGACGAGTGGGCGGCCGGGGAACGCGATCAGCGCGAGGCCCGCAAGGTTGGCGGCCTGCGCGCCGCGCATGATCGTGAGCGACGCGATGTGTTCCCGGCCGAC
>JAYVCA010000087.1:0-12924 GCA_043750135.1 Chloroflexota bacterium
GTCCTCGAGCGCGCGCTGCCGATCGCTGTCGAATGACACCTTGACCTCGAGCATCCGCTCGAGGCTCGCGGGATCACGCTTCGCCTTCGTCGCGGCCTCAGCGAACGCTGGCAGAAGCGTGTCGGTGTAGAGCGCCGCGCCTTTGCCGCTGGTGCAGATCAGTCCGTCACCGGTCCGGCCGGCGAGCCGTGCCGCGGATTCGCCGGAGGCGGCGACGTAGAGCGGGATCGGACGTTCTGGACGGTCGTAGACCGTCGCATTCCGAGTGTGAAAATAGGTGCCGTCGAAAGTGACGGACTCCTCGGTCCAGAGCCGGCGCATGATCTCGATCGCTTCTTTGAGGCGGCCGAACCGCTCCTTGAAATCCGGCCATTCGATGCCGAGCACCGGGACCTCGTTCAGCGACTCACCGGTCCCGACCCCGAGGAGGACCCGGTCGGGGTTGAGTGACGCAAGGGTCGCCATAGCCTGCGCGACGATCGCCGGGTGGTAGCGGAACGTCGGCGTGACGACACTCGTGCCGAGGGTGACGCGTGACGTCCGCTCGCCGAGCGCGGCGAGCCAGGCGAATGAGAACGGAGCATGGCCGTCGGTGTACCGCCAGGGCTGGAAATGATCGCTCACCACGACGCTATCAAAGCCCTTCGCCTCGGCCGCGATCGCGAAGTCGAGGAGCGGTCGCGCGGCGAACTGTTCGGCGGACGCCTTGTAGCCGAGCTTGATCATTTCGGCTCCATCCCGGCGGGCGTGGCCTGGCGGCCGAAGCCGTCTTGCACCGCGAGCGCACCGTCGTCGAGGATCGCGTGGCCGCGGAGGAACGTGTAGATCGGCAGACCTTGCACCTCGCGGCCGGCGTAGGGCGTCCATCCGCATTTGCTCAGGACGCCGGCGTCGGTGATCGTCTCGCGTTTCGCCGGATCGACAAGCACGATGTCTGCGTCGGCGCCGACCGCGATCGCGCCCTTCCGCGGGTACAGGCCGAAGAGCTTCGCCGGCCGCGTCGCGGTCGCGTCAACGAGGCGTTCGTAGCTGAGCTTGCCCGCCGCCACGTCGGTGAGGAGCAGCGAGAGGTAGTACTGCGTCGACGGCGTCCCGGTATGCGCCTTCCAGCCGTCGGTCCAGCCGGGCTCCTTCTCCTCGCGTAGGTGCGGCGCGTGATCAGTCGCCATGATGTCCACCGTACCGTCACGGAAGCCCGCGTAGACCGCTTCGGCGTGGTGCGGCGCGACGTAGTAGGACAGCGCGTACGAGCCGAGGCGCTCGATGTTCGCCCAATCATTGTCGAGCCAGAAGCACCAGGGATTGACCTCGGACGAGACCGTCTGGCCCGCGGCCTTCGCTGCGCGAAGCATCTCGACGACGCGGCGGGTCTGCGTGTGCAGGAGGTGCAACCGCACGCCCGTCGCTTCCTGAAGGCGGAGCAGCACGCCCACCGCGGTGTCCCAGATGACCCCATCGTCGTGCGCGTAGGCTTTCGCGTACGCGCGGAAATCACGCTCGCCGCGGGCCCAGTACTCCTTCTCGATGACGTCCATGAGCGACTGGTCGTGGGGATGGATCATGAGCGGCAGGCCGGTCGCCTTCACCGCCTTCATCCGCTCGTACAGGGCGCCATGCTCGTGCAGGCCGATCCCCGGCATATGCGGATATGACCGCCCGGTGTCGACGACCATGAACAGCTTGTAGGCCAGGATGCCCCGCGCGGCGAGCTTGGGGATCTCATCGATCTCAACGGCCGAGGCGTTCACGTTGTAGTCGATCATCGCGCGCGACCGATAGAGCGCGAGCATCTCGTCAAGGTTCGCGGCGGTCGTCGGCGGCGGGCTTACGTTCGGCATCGCGACCGAGACGGTCACCCCGCCGACCGCGCACTGGCGGCCCACCGCGGCGAGGTCCTCCTTGTGACTGAAACCCGGCTCGCGGTGGTGGGAGTGCATGTCGATCAGGCCCGGAAGCGCCACCAGGCTCTCCGCCTTGACCTCGCGCTTCGCCTTGGGGCCCGTCCCCGCTGCGTCGATCGCGACGATGCGATCGCCGGCGATGGAGATATCCGCGCGGCGCGTGCCGTCCTCAAGGACTGTCATCGCCCCGCGGATCACGATGTCGTTCATGCCCGTGGCCCCGGGGCGGGCGCGGCGCCTCCGATGTAGTGCACGGTCTCCTCCTGCGAACTCTTCTCTCGGACCTCGATGTCGTCATCCCGCAGGACGAGGGACCGAAGCCACTCGACCATCATCGGGATGACCTCGCTCGCGTACTGGGCATATGCCGCGTAGTGCGTGGTGTTGCGCTGGATCACGAGCTTCTTCGGCGCGGACGCCGCGGCGTAGAGCTGGCGCGCATGGTCCGTCGGCGTGACCGCGTCGTCAGCAACGCCGATGACCATGAGGCCGCGCGCGCGATTGGCGTGGTCGATCGGCCGGTATTCCAGGATCCCGTGTGCCGCACTGAGCGGGATGGCCGTCGGGATCCGCCCGTCTACGTCCGCCTTCACCGCGGTGGCGCGTCGCTCGGGCGTCTCGACCATGATCCCCTGACGCGGATGGACGGTCAGGCCAGTCCCGGTGACCGCGCGGTTCCGCCGCTCGGCTTCGATGCTGGCGAGGAACGCGATCCACTCGTGCTCTTGGCGCATCCGATGGAGCCAATCGCGCCCGTCCGCGACCGGGACCTGGCTGATCGTCGCACGGACCGCGGGCTCCAGCGCGGACACGAGCACGGCATTCCCACCCCCGGTCCCGCCACTGCCAAAGATCGCGACGCGCTCAGGATCCATGTCGTTCCGGCTGCGCATGTAGCAGACCGCGTTGCGCCAGTCTTCGAGCTGCCAGGTCGGGGAGAGCATCCCGCGATCTCCGTCGCTCGCACCGAAGCCGCGATAGTCGAAGATGAGGACGGCGAAGCCGGCCGCGGTGAAGGCCTCGTGATATGGGCGATACAGCTTCGCATCGGCAAGACCGAGCCAGCCCGGACCCTGCACGATGAAGGGACATCGCCCCGCGGTCGCGTCCGGCAGGTGGAGATGGCCATGCAGCCGCACGCCCTCACTGTAGAAGTCGACCTCCTGGCTCTTCACTCGACCCGTTCCCTTTCCAGCACTTCGACCAGATCCGCGCATGCGCGACGCAGATGCTCGGCGTGCACCGTGGTGGCGCGGTCGGCGTCCTTGGCCCGGATGCACTCACGGATCTCCGCGTGATCGTGCAGCGCGACCTCAACGTTGTTCATGACGTGATAACGCTGGACGTCATCCCGCAGGCCGAGGATGAACCGGTGCGTCCGCGGCCGTCCAGCGTAGGCGTAGAGCTCGCTGTAGAAGCTGCGACGCGACCGGCTGCCTTCGGAGTCCTTGTCGACGTTCTCGTCCATGCGCTCGGACATCTCGACGAGCCGTTTGATGTCAGCCGTTCCGAGCGCGACGATCGCCCGGCGCATGAGCGCCGGCTCGAGCGAGATGCGAATGTCGTAGATCTCGCGCACATCGGCCGGGCTGAGTGACGCGACCTCGGCCCCGCGGCGCGGTCCGATCCGCACCAAGCCTTCAGCCTCGAGACGGCGGAGCGCATCCCGGAGCGGGATCCGGCTCACTCGCAGTTGGTCGGCGAGCTGCTCTTGGAGGAGACGCTCGCCAGGGCGGAGCTCGCCGGACAGGATCGCATCGCGGAGCGCGGTGGTGACGACCTCCTCGATGCTCCGGACGTCGGGCCGATCCAGGCGGGGCTGCAGGTCGGTGTCGCCGTCAGCTCCTCGCCGTGTCACTTTCGCCCCTTCCCATTGGCGGGTCCCCGCCTCAGCTCCGCCCTTCGGAACGTATCCTGTATACAAGTCAGGGTCAAGGCGGCATCATGCCCGCGTGAGCGGGTCACGCGATCACTACGCGACCCTCGGGGTGCCGCGGACCGCGACGCGGACGCAGATCCGCGCGGCCTACCGCGCCCTGGCGCACCAGCTCCACCCGGACACCAATCCGCAAGACCCGCACGCGGCCCGCCGATTCGCGAGGATCGCGCGGTCGTACGAGGTGCTCGGCGCTGCGGCCCAGCGGCGGGCCTACGACCTGCGCTCCGCTGCGGGCCGTTTCGCCGCACCAGGCAGCGGCGGACCGACGAGCTACCAAGTCGAGGAGGCCGGGCCGGTCTATCACAGCGATCTCGGCCACCACAGCGACTTCTATCAGTCCGGCGATCCGCTCAGTGTGTCGGAGGCCGCGGCGCTCGTCGGCCGCGGCGCCGGATGGCTGCGGCGCGCGATCCGCGACCGGCGGCTCGCCGCGACGAGGGGCACCAACGGGTATCTGCTCCGCCGCCGCGACGTCGAGCGGCTTGATCGCACCGCGCCGAGGCGAGGACCGCGCCCCGACCGACCCGCTTAGCGGTCCGACGCTTCGGGGTGCAGAAGGCGCCACACCCGCTCAGGGGTGGCCGGAAGCTGGTGTGGGAAGACGCCGATCGCGCGGCCGATCGCCGAGGCCACGGCCCCGCCGATCGTGTTGCCCGCACCCTCACCCGAGCCCTTCGCGCCGAATGGGCCGGCTCCATCGCGCCGCTCGGCGAGCAGGTGATCGGTCTCGACTGGAAGATCGCTGAAGCGCGGGACCCGGTAGTCGACGACGTTCGAGTTCACCAGCTGCTCGCCCTCGTAGACCAGCTCCTCATGAAGCGCTGCCCCGAGGCTCATCATCGCCGCACCGGCGTCTTGGCCGTGAACGAGCGCGGGGTTGATGGCGAAGCCGACGTCGCCGACCGTGGTGAGCTTTTCGATCCGGACCACGCCGGTCTCCGTGTCGACCGTGAGGACCACCCCGCTGCAGCCGATCTCCCAGAACGGGGGCATCACCGCGAACCCGTCGGCCTTACGCACCGCGCCGTGGCCGAGGACCTCGCCGCCGGCACCGAACCAGCGCTCGATCACCTCGCCGTATGCGAGCGTCCGACCGTTCACCTGGACGCCGGCATCGCTGTCCTCGACCGTCGTGACCGGAATGTCAAAGACCTCTGCGGCCAGCTCGCGGACCCGGCGCCGCGCGTCGCGGCAGGCTTCCTGGACCGCGCGGCCGGTGACCGTCGTGGTCCGGCTCGCGCCGGTCGTGCGCTCGTAGGTCACCACACCGGTATCTCCACCGACCAGGCTCACCCGGTCCATCGTCAGTCCCAGCTCTTCTGCGACGATCTGGCTGAGAACGGTTCGCGAGCCCTGACCAAGCTCGGTCGAGCCGGTGAACAGCGTGACCGAGCTGTCCGCATGGATGCGCACCGCCGCGGTCGAGGTGGGATATGCCCCCGCGTCTGACGCCGACACACCGAGTCCGACCGACCCGGCGCCGGCGCCGGGCCAGCCCAACGAGGCCGCCAGGCAGCGCAGGTCCTCTTTGAGGTCGGCATCGAGCGGGCGCTTCCCGGGAAGCAGCTCCTCGCCGGGACCGACCAGGTTCCTCAGGCGGAGCTCGACCGCATCGATGCCGAGCTTGAGCGCGGCTTCGTCCATCTGAAGCTCCCCAGCGAGGTTCCCCTGGGCCGCGCCGAATCCGCGGAGCGAGCTCGCGGGTACGGTGTTCGTGAACGTCGAGCGCGAACGCACCCGCAGGGCCGGCATGCGGTACGGACCGAAGCAGCGGTTCGCGGTCTTTTGATTCACCAGCGGACTGTTGTCGGTGTACGCGCCGGAGTTCATGACGATGTCGAAGTCACGCGCGACGAGCGTGCCGTCAGCTTTGAACGCCGAGCGAGCCGTGATCCGTGCGGCGTCGGAGCGCGTGGTGAGCATCGCCTCCTCGACGCTGAGATCGAGCTTCACGGGCCGGCGAGTGAAGTGCGCGGCCATCGCGGTCATGCCCTCGACCTTCGTATATGACTTCGTGCCATACCCGCCGCCGACGTACGGCGCGATGACGCGCACCCGCGCGAGCGCGAGATCGAACATCCGCGCGAGGTCGCGCCGGACCATGTATACGTGCTGGGCGCTCGAATAGACGACGAGGTCTCCCTGATCGAAGAACGCAAGCGCGTTGTACGGCTCCATCGCGTAGCCGTAGAGCATCGGGTACCGATACTCGCCTTCGACGACAAGGTGCGCAGTCTCGAAGGCCGCATCCACGTCGCCCCACCCGAACTGCGCCACCGAGCACAGGTTGCCCTCGAGCCCGGCCTCGCCGCTGTCCATCCCCTCGTCACCGACGCGTTGGCCACGCTCCTCGTGAAGGATCGGGGCGCCCGGCGCGAGCGCGTCGTCGGCATCGATGACCGAGGGCAGCTCGTCATAGCTCACCTCGACCAGGTCGGCGGCCTCGTCGGCCTCGCGCCGCGTTTCAGCGACGACGATCGCCACTGGCTCGCCGTGGAAGCGGACCTTGCCGATCGCGAGGACTGGATGATCCAGGACGACATGGCCGTAGAACGGAGTGAGGCCTGCCGCGATGAGATCTTCACCGGTGATGACTCGGAGGACGCCGGGGCTCCCGGCGGCCGCGGCGCGCTCGATGCCGGTGACCCGGGCATGCGCTCGGGTCGAGCGAACGACGATCGCGTGGGCCATCCCCGGCAACGAGAGATCGGCGGTGAAGCGAGCGGCGCCAGTTACCTTGGCGACCCCGTCCGCGCGAGGCGCGGACGTTCCGACGACGCGCCGGCCGAGCTCGCTCACTTCTGACGCTCGGCCGCGGCGAGCACCGCTTCGACGATGGTCTCGTATCCGGTGCAGCGGCAGATGTTGCCGTCCATCCAACGGCGGACTGCGGCGGCGTCGGGCTCGGGCTGCTCGTCGAGGAGCGCCTTCGCGGCCATGATCATCCCCGGCGTGCAGTAGCCGCATTGGAACGCGAACTTCTCGATGAATGCGGTCTGGATCGGGTGGAGCTTGGCCCCGTCGGCGAGGCCCTCGATCGTGTCGACCTTCCGGCCATCGGCCTCGATCGCGAGCGTGGTGCATGCGCTCACCGGGCGCCCGTCGAGGAGCATCGTGCAGGCACCGCACACCTGGGTGTCGCAGCTCAGCTTTGACCCGACGAGGCCGAGACCGCGGACGAGCTCGAGCAACAGCACCTGATCCTCGACCATGAGCTTCCGATCGATACCGTTGAGGCGCAGCCGGATCTGGCGTCCTGCCATCTCTATGCCGCATCCGCGAGCAGCGCGGCAAGGGCGCGGCGGGCGAATACGCCGACGACATGCCGCTTGTACGTCGCGCTGCCAGCGAGGTCGGAGGTCGGCTCGACCGCGCCACGCGCGGCCTCGGCGAGCGCCTCGGCGGTGCGGGCATCCGAGGCATCGGCGCCGTCCAGCTCGGCGGTCGGGACGAGCCGCGGCACCTCGTCGACCGCGCCGACTACGACGGTCGGCGCTCCGTCGAAGCAGCCGTCGCGCACCGTAGCGACCACGGCGACGCCCACGCTCGGGCGCTCGATCACCTGGAACTTCACGTAGGCCGCGCGGACGCCCGCGGCCGGTACGGGGACCTCGATCGCGACGATGACCTCATCTGGCGCGAGACTGGTCTGATACATCCCGGTGATCAGCTCGTCGATCGCCAGCAGACGGGTGCCCGCGGTGCCCTGCACCACGATTCGCGCGCCGAGCGCGAGGAGGAGCGCCGGCGGATCGGCATGCGGCTCCGCAAACGCGAGGTTTCCGGCGATCGTCCCGGCAGCCCGGACCCGGATGTTCGCGACGTTTCGCTCGAGCTGGGCGAGGGCCGGGATCGTGCGCGCCACGGCAGGGTCCCGCTCGAGCGACCAGTGGGTCGCCGTCGCGCCGATGCGCAGGACCGTCGTCGTCGCGTGCACTTCGGCCAACGTCCGGATGGGCTTGAGGTCGATGAGATGCGGCCAGCGGGCCAATCCGAGCTTCATCGCGAGCAGTAACTCGGTGCCCCCGGCGTACAGGGCCGCGTCGTCACCGAAGCGGGTGCGCAGCGCGATGGCCTCCTCGACCGTGGACGCCCGGTGGACGTCAAATCGGCGCAGCATCAGGTCCGGCGGCGGTGCAGGTGGGTCATTCGGGGACGACTGTACACGGTATACACGATGCTGCGAGAGGCTCACAGGTCACCGGATGACCCAGCCGCTGCGCTGGATGACGAGCGTGAGCAGGGCCCAAACGGCGACACCGACGCCGACCGCCCCGGCGAGCGGAAATCCACCCCGGAGCGCGAGAACGATGCCGAGCACGAACCCAACGGTCGGCACCAGGCCCCAGAGCACCCCGGTAAAGAACGCGCTCATCGTCGTGTCCGGCACGCCGTCCACCGCGAGCCAGAACGCCGAGAGCAGCGTGATCACCGGGAACGCGACGATGAGGCCGGCGATCCCGGCGTCCCGCTTGGCGATCACGTTGACCAGCACGACCAGGCCGCCGGAGACCACGGCCTTGACCACGAGCAGAGCCGCCTCGTTCATCCGTCCCCGCGGCGGGTCCAGAACCCGTCCGGATCGTATTCGCGGATGATCCCGAGGACCTCCGCCGATGGCGGCTCCGTAAGGCGCACGTCCGGCGCGACACGCAGCGCCCATTCGGTGTTTGCGACGCACTCCGCCGCGCTGGAGTGCGCGTGGTACGACTCGAGGACCGCTTCGCCGTCCTGGAAGCGGAACACGCCGAGCGTGGTGATGAGGACCGACGGGCCTCCCCGTGGCAGACCGACCGAACGACGCCAATCGCCGCCACTTCCGTAGCCCGGCGAGGTGACGAAGTCGACGCGCTGGCGAAGGCGCCGCTTGTCGTGCGGCATGATCACGATGAGCCGCTTCGCCAGGCTGGCGATGTCGGCGCCGCCCCCGCTCCCTGGAAGCTGGACCGTGGGATGGTGGCGATCGGCGCCGATCGCGGTGGTGTTCAGGTTCCCGTGCCGGTCGATCTCCGCGCCGCCGATGAACCCCGCGTCGACGTCACCTCGCTGGAGCAGGCCCATCAGGTCGATCGTCCGCGCGCACCAGGTCGCTCCGGCCACGTTGGGGGTGTCGCCCATCGTGTAGAGCAGCTCGGGCGCCGGCGCGTCGCGCACCACCCCAAGCTCGAACAGGCCGATCGCGGTCGGTGCGTGGGTCCGCTTGGCGACGACGAACGCGATGAGCGGCAGGCGCATCCCGACGAACACGACCTCGCCGTCGACGATCTCGCGCGCTGCCTGCGCGACCATGATCTCGCCGGCGGTGATCTCCATCTAACGGTCCATCAAAAGCGCGCCTCGGCCGCGGGCTCGCCCGGCGCGGCGAGTGCGGCCCAGCGGCCATCGAGCTTGCGCAGGTACGCGGCGCGATCGGGGACGCCCGTCACCCACTCGGCGATCCAGCGGTCGAACCCGGTGACGTCGCGGGTCGCACGGTGATAGTCGTGAAAGAACTCGTGGTCGCGGGCGTAGCGGCCCTGGAGCGGCGATGGATGGCAGGCACCCGGCTCCTCGACGACCGCGGCGACCTTGAGCCCCGGCACGATCGTGCGGTTCGGATCGCTCGCGATCACCGCGCGCCCGACGACCTCGTCGGCGATCACGATGACCGTCCGCGCCGCGAGCGCGGCCTCCTGGGACACGCCCCACGGTCCCCATTGATGCGCGTTCCCGTCGGCGTCGGCGCGCTGGCACGCGAGGATCGTGACATCCGGGGTGATCGCCGGGATGAGCAGGAGCGGCGAGCCATCGAACGGCGAGGCCGCGGCCTTGAACGTGCCGTTCGCACGCGGGATGTCCGAGCCCAGGAGCGTGCGGGTGGGCAGATAGGGCGCCCCGAGGGCGCCGGCGAGGAGGGCCTGCGCGATGGTAAAGTTGCTGTGATCGAAGACCCGGATCCCACGTGGGATCTCCTGCTCCATCGCGCGCCGATAGCAGTGGCCGAGTCCGGCGGAGACGTTCCCGGCCCAGGCAGCGGTGATGCTCGAGACGCACCCGGCGCCGATGAGCATGTCGAACGCGATGTCCGAGATCGGCCCGATGAGCGCGAGGTCGCGCTTGCCCTGGCGGATGAGCTCGTGGACCGCGCTGAAGGGCACCGCCGGCTCCAGCGCGCAGCCGATCGCGACCGAGCTCCCATCGGGAACGTGATCCCTGATCGCCTCCGCGAGGGAGACGACCTTGTTCACCGGTTCACCGGTTCACCGGGCGATCCTCATCGCCGCCTCATTGGCCGGTATAGGCGGGCTTGCGCTTCTCGGCGAATGCGGTGACGCCCTCCTTCGCGTCGGCGGAGGCGAAGAGCCGGCCGACCGCCTCGTGCTCGTAGAGCATCCCATCTTGGAAGGTCATGCCGCCGCCGAGGACCGTCGCGAGCTTGATCTTCCCGATGGCAAGCGTTGGGCCGGTCACCAGCTTCGCGAGGTAGTCGTGGGCCCGCTGCTGCAGCTCGGCCGCCGGGTAGACCTCATCGACGATCCCCAGCTCCTTCGCTTGAGCTGGCTGGACCGCCGCGCCACGGAGCATGAGATCGAGCGCTTTCTGGCGGCCGATGAGCCGTGGGAGTCGCTGGGTGCCGCCGGTCCCCGGGAGAACACCGAGGGTCACTTCGGGCAGACCGATGTTGTAGGCGCCCTCGGCCGCGAAGCGAAAATCACAACACAGTGCGATCTCCAGGCCGCCGCCCAAGCAATGCCCGTTGATCGCGGCGACCACGACCTTCGCGGTGCGCTCGAGCTTGGACATGATCTCGTTCGCGTGAATGACGAACGCGGCCTGATAGGCGGCGTCGGTGGAAGCGAACATCTTGACGTCGGCTCCGGCGGAGAAGAACTTCTCCGACGCGCTCCGAACGACGATGGCCTTCACCGCGGGGTCGAAGCGGACCTCGTCGATGGCGAGCGAGAGGTCGTCGAGGAACGCTTTGTCGTACGAGTTCGCCGGCGGACGATCGAGCACGATGTGCCCCACGGCATCCTGTTTCTCGAGACGGACGACGGGCATGTTCAGCCTCCCCTGCGCGGTCCGGGTTTTCGGTCACAATCTACCGGAGAACATGACCGACCTGGGCCGCGGCCCAGAGCGTGGAAGAGGGTTTCCGGATGGCGCAGATGTACATCAACGGCGAGCTCGTCGACGCCCAGAGCGGCAAGACGATCGAGGTCCGTAACCCCGCGACCGGCGAAGTCGTCGGATCGGTGCCGCGCGGCGCAGTCTCGGAGGTCGACGCGGCGGTCGAGGCCGCGGCGAAGGCCTTCCCGGCCTGGGCCGCCATGTCCCCGGGCAAGCGGGCCGCGCTCATGCATGCCGCCGCCGAGAAGATGAAGGCCGCGGTCCCCGAGATCGCCAAGCTCCTCACCCTCGAGCAG
This sequence comes from Chloroflexota bacterium, assembly GCA_043750135.1. GTDB lineage: Bacteria > Chloroflexota > Limnocylindria > P2-11E > P2-11E > UBA4735. Next base: position 11,247 of record JAYVCA010000087.1, read on the forward strand.
GGAAAGCCGCTCGCGCACGCGATCCTCGAGGCATCCCGGGTCCAGGAGAACCTCGAGTACTACGCCGGTCTCGCGGACAAGATCCGCGGCGACTACGTGCCGCTCGAGGATCCCGGAAAGTTCGGGCTCACCATCCGCCGGCCGATCGGCGTGGTTGTGGCGATCACGCCGTGGAACTTCCCCCTCACGCTCATGGCGAACAAGATCTGCCCGGCGCTCGCGACCGGCTGCACCATCGTGCTCAAGCCAGCGTCCACAACGCCGCTCGCGACGCAGCGCGCGATCGAGGTCATCAATTCCGCCGGCTTGCCGCCGGGAGTCCTGAATATCGTGCACGGCTCCGGTGCCGAGATCGGCGACGCCTTGGTCTCGCACAAGAAGATCAACAAGGTCGCGTTCACCGGCCAGACCGAGACCGGCAAGCGGATCATGAAGCTCGCTGCCGACAATGTGACTCGGGTCACGCTCGAGCTGGGCGGAAGTGACCCGATGATCGTGTGCGACGACGCCGACCTCCGGCGCGCGAGCGCAGCGACGGCGATCGGACGCTTCTTTAACGCCGGGCAGGCCTGCCTCGCGGTGAAGCGGGTCTACGTCTTCGCAGCGGTGGCCGAGGAATACATGACCAAGGTCTCCGACCGGGCGAAGAAGGAATGGAAGATCGGCAACGGCATGAGCGAAGGCGTGAAGATGGGCCCGCTGCACACCGAGCAGCAGCGCGCTGAAGTCGAGGCTCAGATCGCCGACGCGGTGGCGCGGGGAGCCACCGTCCTCGCCGGCGGCACGCGGCCAGACACCGACGACCTTAGGAAGGGCTGGTTCATGGAGGCAACGGTCCTCCGTGACGTCCCCGATGACTCACGGATGCTCACCGAAGAGGTCTTCGGGCCGGCCCTGCCGATCGTCATCGTGAACGACCTCGACGAGGCGATCGTGAAGGCGAATTCAAGCGTCTACGGCCTTGGCTCGTCGATCTGGACGAAAGATCTGGCGAAAGCTCGCCGCGCCATGGAGCAGATCCAGTCTGGCTACACCTGGGTCAATGACATCCAGGTGGCGTACGACCAGCTGCCGTTCGGCGGCGCGAAGCAGTCGGGATTCGGCAAGGAGCACGGTCTCGAGGCGCTCGACGGCTACCTCGAGAAGAAGTCGGTGGTCCTCGCGACGGGCTAGGCCCGATCCAGCGCCCCATGCGGCGCGCTAGCGGAGGACCTCGTCCGCGGCGCGCTGGAGCTCGAGGTCGGTGACCTCGAGCGTCGCGCCGTTCCGCGCCCCCGCTGGGGAGCAGAGGTACGCGACGATCCGCGCCGGGCCGTGCGGATCGGGCACCCGACCAGCCGCGTGGGCCTCGCGGAACTCGCCGACCCGCGGGAACTCATCCGGCGTTGCGCGGCGGATCCGCTCCTGCATCGCGGTGTCCATGGGGCCGGGGTGGAAGGCGCAGATCGAGACGCCGGTCCCATCGATCTCCAGGGCGAGGACCCGACTGAGCTGGTCGACGGCCGCTTTCGACGCGCAGTACGCGCTCCATCCGGCGCTCGCGCGCTCGGCAGCGCCGGATGAGATGTTCACGATGCGGCCGGAGTCGCGATCGAGCATGCCGGGCAGGACGGTCCGGGTGGCAAGGTACGTCCCGCCGACATTGATCGCGATATTGCGCAGCCATGCCGTCCCGTCG
>JAYVCA010000088.1:0-5876 GCA_043750135.1 Chloroflexota bacterium
AAACGGCCGGCCGGGTCACGGCGGGTCGCGAAGACCTCGATCATCGCCGGAAGACCGAATGCCGCGAGCTCGTCGATCGCCCGGGCACAGGCGACGAGCGTGCGGAGGGTGCCCGGGTCGTCATCGCAGACGCGGATCATCATCTTTCCGCCGTCCAGACGCGCCGACGCGAGTCGCGCGGCGGTGTAGCCGGTGAACGCGTCATCAAGCTCGAACACCGACCCCGCCAGGCCGCCCCGGTTCATCGTGCCGAACACGAGCTTCTCGTCGAGCGCTCCGCGGATCGCGAGGTCGTCGACGATATCGGCGCTCGCGAGGACCCCGTCGACCCCCGGGCGCGCCAGCGCGAGCTCAAGCCGTCGGAGCAGCTCGCCGCGGTCGGCCATCGCGAGCGGGTCGCTCCCCGCCTTCAGGACGCCGCGCGCGGGGTGATCCGCGGCGACAAGGAAGACCCGCTCCCGCGCGGCGAGCGGTCGGGGACGGCGACGGGCGTCGAGCTGCCGGGTCACGATCCCCGGATCGGTCGCGCGCGCGGTGACGATCCCGCGAACCGGGTCAGGCACTGGCACTCGTCTGCCCGGCGAGCCGAACGGCGGCCAACACGGTATCCACCTCGGCGACCGTCGGCATCGCGTCGGCGCAGGCGAGCCGCGAAGCGACGATCGCGCCCGCGGCGTTCGCGAACGCGACGGTCCGTGAGAGCGGCCAGCCGGAGAGCAGTCCGTGGCAGAACGCGCCACCGAACGCGTCGCCGGCGCCAAGGCCGCAGAGCACCTCGACCGGCACCGGCGGGACGACGATCCGCTCGCCGTCCCGGGTCCGCGCGAGCACGCCGTCGCCGCCGCGCTTCACGATCACGATCTCCGGCCCAAGGGCGAGGAGCGCGTCTGCTGCCGCATCGGGCTCGGCCGTGCCGACGGCCATCTCGACCTCCTCCGAATTCCCGATGACCACGGTGGCGTGGGCAATGGCCTTGCGGGCCGCGGCCCGCGCGTCCTCGGTCGACGACCAGAACATCGGACGGTGATCGAGGTCATGGATCTTTGTCTGTCGCGCCGCGGAGAGTGCCGCGAGGGTCGCGGTCCGACTGGGCTCCTGCGACAGCGCGGTGCCACAGGTCCAGAGGAGCGGAACTCGCGCGATCGCCTCCAGATCCAGCTCCGCTGCGGTGATCTCGAGGTCGGGTGCCTTTGGCTCGCGATAGAACAGGAGCGGGAATCGGTCTGGCGGATGGATCTCGCAGAACACGATCGGGGTGCGGTGCCGCGGGTCGGTCCCGACCCACCGCGGATCGACGCCGAAGCCGCGCAGGGCATCGCGGACGTAGGTCCCGAAGGGGTCATCACCGACCTTCGTGATCACCGCGACGCGGTGCCCGAGCCGGGCCACCGCGACCGCGACGTTCGTCGGACTGCCGCCGAGCGATTTCGCGAACGTGCGCACCTCGGCGAGGGAAACACCGATCTGCTCCGGGTACAGATCGACGCCGACCCGGCCGATCGTGATGACGTCGAGCTCCGCTCCGCTGCTGCCCATGAGGCAGTCAGGATAGGCTGCGCATCGGATGAAGGTCGCGGTCCTCGGCGTCGGCCGTCTCGGCGCGGCACACGCCGCGACGCTCGGCGCATTGCCGGAGATCTCCGAGCTTCGCATCTACGACGCCGATCCGGCGCGCGCCCGAGACATTGCGGCGCCGCTCGGTGCGCAGGTGGCCGGGTCGGCAGAGGCGGCGCTCGCTGGCGTCGACGCGGCGGTCATCGTCACCCCCACCCCGACGCACGCCCCGCTCATCCACCACTGCCTCGACGCCGGGATCGCGACCTTCTGCGAGAAGCCGGTGGCGATGGAGATCGCCGAGACCGAGGCCGTCGTCGCGCATGTCGCGCGAGCTGCCGGGCGGCTGCAGATCGGGTTCCAGCGGCGCTTCGACGTGGGCTACACCCGTGCCCGCGAGGCGATCGCCTCCGGCTCGCTCGGTCCGGTGTACGCGTTCGTCATGGTGAGCTGCGACCGCCTTCCGCCGCCGGACGCCTACATCGCGACCTCCGGCGGCCAGTTCAAGGACCAGCTCATCCACGACTTCGACATCACCCGCTGGCTGTTCGGCGCCGAGGTCACCGAGGTCAGCGCGACCGGCTCGACCCGTGAGCTCCCGCAGTACGAGGGGATGGGGGATGTCGCCACCTCGGCGGTCACCCTCACTCTCGCCAACGGCACCCTTGGGATCCTCACGGCGCTCCGACACAACGAAGCCGGCTATGACATCCACGCCGAGATCCATGGCGCCCGCCAGACGCTCGCGATCGGGATCGACCCGAGGACCCCCTGGCGCTCGGTCGAGGATGCCGCGCCCGCCCTCGCCGGACCGGCCTACCCGTCGTTCTTCGTCCGCTTCGGCGACGCGTATCGCGCCGAGCTCACGCAGTTCCTCCGCTTTGCCCGCGGCGAGGCCGAGAACGCCTGCACGGCCGCGGACGCGCTCGCGGCCCTGCGCATTGCCGAGGCTGCGGGACGTTCGTGGCGGGAGCGGCGGCCGGTCGCCTTGGCCGAGATCGCATGAGTCTTTCGGTGAGGTTCATCGGGAGCGGCAACGCGTTCTCCGACGGCGGCCGGACGCACGCCTGCATCCACGTCACCGCACCCCGGACGTCGCTCCTGCTGGACTGCGGGGGCTCCGCGCTGCCGGCGATCAAGCGGATCATCGACCCCGCGACCATCGACGCGATCGCGATCAGCCACCTGCACGGCGACCACTTCGGCGCCCTGCCGTTCTTGGTGATGGAGCAGCACTACGCCGGCCGGACAAAGCCGCTGGTGATCGTCGGCCCACCGGATCTGCAGGCCCGCTCGTCCGCCGCAGGCTTCGCGCTCTTCCAGGATTTCTTCGGTCCCGCCGGTCCGGCGCTCCGGTATCCGCTTGAGTGGCGGGTGCTTGCTGCGGACCCGACCTTGGTCGGGGGCGCCCAGGTGAGCGGTCATCCGGTGGAGCATGTCGAAGAAAGCCAGCCGCATGGCCTGCGGGTCCGCGTGGGCGATCAGCTCATCGCCTACTCCGGCGACGCGACCTGGAGCGAAGCCCTCCCGCGCCTGGCCGATGGCGCGGACCTGTTCATCTGCGAGGCAACGAGCTTCACGACCCCGCACCCGGTGCACCTGTCGATCGCCGACCTGCGTGCGCATCGGACCGAGCTGCGCTGCAAGCGGCTCGTGGTCACGCACCTCGGGAACGAAACGCTCGCGCATATCGCCGAGCTTGGGGACATCGAGGTCGCCGGCGATGGGACGGTGCTCGAGCTCTAGATCAGACTCGTCGGGACGTCCGGGCCGCCTTCGTCACGACGCCTCTTTTTGGAAGACCGCCAGGATCACGCCCTCGGCCGCGAGCTCGTCGCCGACGTAGGCCGACACCTTCACCCGGCCGAACCCGCGGCGCATCTTCTCGAACTCGGCAATGAAGCGGCCGGTGTCGCCGGGTCGCACGATGCGCTTGAAGCGCATCTCGTCGATCCCGGCAAACAGGCCCAGGCCGTTGCGATAGTCGTCGTGGGCCATCGCCGCGACCGTGGCGGTCTGGGCCATCGATTCGGCGAGGATGACCCCCGGGACGATCGGATTCCCCGGGAAGTGACCCCCGAGGTACCACTCCTCACCGGTGAAGTCATGCTCGGCCACCGCGCGGACGAGCGGCTCGAGCTCGGTGACCCGGTCGATGAGCAGGAAGGGGTCGCGATGCGGGATGAGCGCCTCGATCCCCGCCTTGTCGAGCACGATCGTCAACCTGCCAGTGCCTCGATGCCGACGGTGTCGATGAGGTGGGTGGTCACCTGGCCGGCCTTGAACAGCTCGCTCCGCAGGATCTTCTGGTGGGCCGAGATGTTCGTGTTCACCCCCACGACGGTGAACTCGTCAAGCGCGCGCTGCATCCGCGCCACCGCCTCCGGCCGGTCGCGGCCCCAGGCGATGACCTTGGCCAGCAGCGAGTCGTAATACGGCGGGACCTCGTAGCCCTGGAAGCAATGGGTGTCCAGGCGGATCCCCGGCCCGGCCGGCGGAAGCCAGGTCGTGAGCACGCCGGTGGACGGCGCGAAGTTCGCATCGGGGTCCTCGGCGTTGATCCGGCATTCGATCGCGTGTCCGTTCACCCAGATCTGCTCGTCGGAGAATGAGAGCGGCTCGCCCGCGGCGAGGGCGATCTGCTCCTTGACCAGGTCGATGCCGGTCACCATCTCGGTGACGGTGTGCTCGACCTGGATGCGCGCGTTCACTTCGATGAAGTACGGCTCGCCGGCCGCGTCAACGAGGAATTCGAATGTTCCGACCCCGCGGTAGCCGAACCGGACCGCCGCGTCGACCGCAAGCTTCTTGATCCGGCGGCGCAGAGACTCGTTGATCGAGATGGACGGCGCTTCTTCGAGCATCTTCTGGTTGCGGCGCTGGATCGAGCATTCGCGCTCGCCCATGCAGACCCCGGTGCCACGATCGTCGACGAGGATCTGGGCCTCGACATGCCGAACGCCCTCGAGGCATCGCTCGAGGTAGAGCCCGTCGTCGCCGAACGAGGCCTTGGCTTCGCTCCGGGCCTGCTCCCAAAGGCGCTGCAGATCCTTGGCCGATCCGGCCTTGCGCATTCCGCGCCCACCGCCACCGGCCTTCGCCTTCAGCATGATCGGGTAGCCGATCGTCTCGGCGATCCGGAGCGCCTCGGAGGCCGAGCGCACCGGACCTTCCGAGCCGGGAATGACCGGCATGCCGATCTGCTTCATCGCCGTGCGCGTCGCGGCCTTGTCGTGGAACCGCGCGAGGACCTCGGGTGGTGGGCCGATGAACACGAGGCCGTGCTCCTTGCAGACCTCGGAGAAATCGGCATTCTCGGCGAGGAAGCCGTAGCCGGGGTGGATCGCCTGCGCGCCAGAGATGAGCGCCGCGGATATGACCGCGGGGATGTTCAGGTACGAATCGCGCGAGCTCGCCGGCCCGATGCAGATCGCCTCGTCGGCGGAGTGCACCGGCAGGCTGTGCGCGTCGGCTTCGCTGTACACGACGACGGTCTGGATCCCCATCTCGCGGCAGGCGCGGATGACTCGGAGCGCGATCTCGCCGCGGTTCGCGATGAGGACCTTATCGAAGGACAGAGAGCGCCTCCTCGAGCGTCGCGGGATCGGACACGTTCGCCGTCCGCGGTGCGGGGAGGATCCGTTTGGTGAGACCGGTGAGCACCGCGCCCGCCCCGAACTCGATGAACGTGTCCGCGCCCTCCCCGGCGGCGCGGCGGATCACGTCGACCCATCGTACCGGAGACCAGACCTGTCGCTCGAGCAGGCCGGGAAACTCGCGCTCGTCGCTGTGCGGCGTGGCGTCGACGTTCGCGATGACCGGGGCGGCGGGGTGAATGAACCGGATGTCGGCCATCGCCGCGGCAAGTGCCGGCCCTACCGGGCGCATCGCCGGAGAGTGAAATGCCGCGGAGACCCTGAGCGGGAGGACCCGCTTGGCGCCCGCCGCCTTCAGGCGGTCGGTCGCGGCGGCGAATGCCGCCAGAGGCCCGGAGATGACCACTTGGCCGGGCGCGTTGTCGTTGGCGACGACCAGGCCGCTCCCCGCAATGGCCGCCGCGACCCCCGCGGCATCGAGGCCGATGACCGCGGCCATCCCACCGGAGGGGTCCGCCGACTGCATGAGCTCGCCTCGGCGCCGCACCAGCCGCACCGCATCGGGCAGGGTGAGGACGCCCATCGCCACGAGCGCGCTGAACTCGCCGAGCGAGTGACCCGCGGCGACCACCGGCCGCTCGGCGAGCCCGGCCTCGCGCGCCGCACGGAGCGCGGCGATCGAGGTGGTGAGCAGCGCCGGCTGGGCGTTGGCGGTGCGGTCGAGGT
>JAYVCA010000089.1:0-2733 GCA_043750135.1 Chloroflexota bacterium
GCGTAACGGTCTCACAACGATCGACCGCCCGCTCGGCCGAACAGCGGATCGACCCGACCTACCGAAGCGGGGCGACCTCGAGATCGAACGGCTCCTCCACCACGAACCGCAGCACGATGATCGCCGAGAGCACCGCCGAGCCAAAGCAGAACAGACCGAGTGGCGCAAAACCCGCGCCGTCCACGAAGAAGCCGCCGACGGTCGCGCCCGCGACGACGGCCAGGCTCGCGACCGACGATGAGAGCGCGAGCATCGTCCCTCTCGCTTCCGGCACCTGCTCGCTCATGAGCGCCTGATTCGTCGCGAATCGCGCGCCGATGACCGCTGAGAGGGCAAAGTTCAGGACCGCGGTCGCGGCGAGCGGCAGGGCGAGGGTCGTCTGGATGAGCAACAGCACGCCTGCCGCGAGGATGCTTCCGGCAACGATGCGACGGTGGCCGATCCGGTCACCGAGTCGGCCCCCGACCTGGCTCCCGACGAGCACCCCGAGGCCCAGGGTGAGGGCCACGGTCGATGCAAGGCCTTCGCTGAGTCCGAAGGTGCGCTGAAAGAACACGACGAGGTAGGTCACCCAGGTGAACCAGAACAGCGCGCCCAAGAAGCTCGAGGCGATGGCCGCCACGGCCGAGCGGTCGTGAAGGATCCGGCCGTACAGGGTCCGGATCTTCGCTCCGTCGTCTTGACCGGGTGCGCGCTCCAGCTTGAACAGCAGCACGATCGCCGCAACGATCGCGAGCGTCCCGACCATCGCGAGCGAGACCCGCCAGCTCAACAGCTCCGCCACAATGCCCGCGACCGGCACTCCAACGATGCTTGCGAGTGTGTTCATCGAGATCGTCGTCGACAGTACCGACCCGCGCTCGCGATACGGGAATGTGTCGCCGATGGTCGCATTGATGTTCGGAAAGATGACCGCGGCGCCGACCCCCGAAGCGATGCGGGCGGCCACGATGAGCGCGAAGCTCGGCGCGATCGCCGCGGCGAGCGTCGCGGCACCCATCACGAGCGGACCGAAGACGAGGAAAGGCTTTCGCCCGATGCGGTCTGAGTACGGGCCGGCAAGCACCGCGACGGCGATCCCCGGCGCGCCGTACGCCGCGACGACGAGGCCGGCCGTCCCGGTGCTTGTGCCGAACTCCCGTGCGATCTGCTCGAGGACCGGAACCATGACCAGGCCGTTATAGACGGCGGCGAAGGAGAGGAAGCCGAGGGTCAGGACGAGCGCGCGGCGTTCGGCGCTCACCCGGCTGCCGCGAACGCCTCGATGAATCGGCCGAACGCCCGGATGTGGTCGAGATAGTCGGCGACCGCGATGTTCTCGTTGGGTGCGTGGTTCGCCGACCCCGCGTGGCCTGACCCGAAGCCGACCGCGGGGATCCCCAGGACGTCGCAGACCTGCGCCATCGGCCCCGACCCGGCCATGAGCGGATAGACCACCGGATCGACGCCATAGGCATCGCGGCAGGCCGACACCGCCGCGCGAGCGACCGCGCTGTCCGACGGCCAGCGCGACGGAGCCTCCCCATGGAACGGCGTGATCTCGACGTCCTGGAGTCCGCGCCGGTCGAGGTGGGCCCGAAGCAGATCACGGACGAGCTGCGGCGTGAGATCCGGCACCAGGCGGAAGTCGAGCTTCGCGCTCGCGACCGCCGGGAGGACCGTCTTCGATCCCTCGCCCTGGTACCCCGATCGGAGGCCGCAGATCGTGCAGGTCGGCTCGAAGAAGTACGCCGTCTTCAGCGGCATCCCGGTGAGTCCGCCGACGAACGACCGGATGCCGTGGATCCGCCGCAGCGCCGTCTCATCGAATGGCAACGCCTCGAGCACCGCGAGGTCCGCGGCGTCCGGCCGCCGCACGTGCGCGGCCAGCCCGTCGAGGGTGATCTCTCCGCGCTCGTTCTTGAGCGATGCGAGGGCCCAGGTGAGTCGCCATGCGGCGTTCGGAACGATGCCGCCAACAGAGGAGTGCGCATCCAGCGCGGTGCCGCGGACGCTCAGCTCGACGTAGCAGATCCCTTTCAGGCCAAGGCTGATCGTGGGTCGACCGGCGGCATCCTTATAGCCCGCCTCCCAGATGCAGCCATCAGCGCGGAGCGCGTCGACGTGCGCCCGCACGAACGCCGCAAGGTGCTCCGACCCGCTCTCCTCCTCGCCCTCGTACAGGACCCGGATCCGCAGCGGAAGCTCGCCGATCGTCGCGCGATAGGCCTCGATCGCCTGGAGGCGCGCCACGAGATTGCCCTTGTTGTCCGAGGTGCCGCGGCCGAACAGATACCCGTCGCGCTCGGTCGGCTCGAACGGATCCGTCGTCCACTCGTCCAGTGGATCCGGCGGTTGCACATCGAAATGGTTATAGACGAGGAGCGTGCGCGCGCCGGCGCCGACCTCTCCCAGGATGGTCGGCGGGCCGCCTGGCACGCGGGCGATGCGCGCGTCGAACCCAGCGCGCGTGGCCCGCGCCAGCACGAGCGCCGCCGTCTCCTCGATCCCCACGCCCTGCGCGGACACGCTGGGCTGCCGCACGAGCGCCTTCAGTTCGTCGAGATAGGACTCGGCGCGGGCCTGAACATGGCGATCGAAGTCCCGGAAGCGGTCTTGGGCGGTCGCGGCGGCGGCGGCCATCGACGGACCATATCGTGGTTCGGGCTACTGCGGGATGGTCGTGACCTGGGTCTTGCTGCGGCCACGGGAGCAGCGCGGGGACACCGGAGTGACCTCGATCCAGCGCTGCTC
>JAYVCA010000090.1:0-6122 GCA_043750135.1 Chloroflexota bacterium
GTCGAACACGAAGTCGCTCCACACGACCGGGATGCGCTCGGGCATCCCCGCCCCGAGGCCGGCTCCGAAGAGCCCGGCGTTCGCGAGCGAGAACAGGCCTTGGCTGAGCTGGTAGCCGGTGTCGAAGCGCAGGTCGCTCGCAAGCGGCGCCAGCCAGACGTCGACGCGGGCGGCGACATGGTTGAACGCGTGATACGCGATGAAACCTCCGACGACGAGCATGACCAGCCCGCTCACGGTGTAGAAGAGCTCGCCGGTGGCGAGGTACAGCATCGCGAGGAAGATCCCGAAGAACAGGAGGGTCGCCCCGAGGTCCTTCTCGAAGACCATGACCAGCATCGCGACCATCCACATCACCAGGATCGGGACGAGGTACGGCAGCGGCGGGACCGGCACCGGCCCGAAGCGGCGGGCGGGGGCTGCAAGGACCTCCCGGTGCTCATCGAGGTAGCCGGCGAAGAAGATGACGAGGACGATCTTCACCGCTTCCCAGGGCTCGAAGTGGCCGATGCCGACCCTGATCCAGATGCGCGCGCCGTTGATCTCGCGGCCAAGGATCGGTACCAGCGGCAGCACCAGGAGCACCAGACCGATGAGCGCCCAGGTGTACTTGTACCGGCCGAGGACCGAGAGATCCCGCGGCACCAGGATCGTCGCCACGAACGCTCCCGCGGCGATGACCAGCCAGGTGAGCTGTTGGAGCAACAGGTTCGGGGCGAGCCGCTGGACGAGAACGAACCCGATGCCGGTGAGCCCGACCGCCAGCGGCAAGATGAGCTGATCGCCGCGGAAGCCGGTCCCGACGAGGAAGAGATGAAGCACCGCGAAGATCGCGAGCACGGTCACCGGCACGATGAGCGCCGTCGGAGAGAACGATCCGGAGTCCGCGCCGACGACCGCGATGAAGCCGGCGACGACCAGACCGGCGGCCCAGGCGAGCAGCCGAAGCTCGACGAGCCGGCCGGCCGGATGGAACCGCGTCACGAGTGCTCCGCCTGCTCGAGGCGAAGCCGGATCCGCCCGATATCGATCTCGTCGCCGAACCGCAGGCGCTCGGTGGCCCAGATCCGGGTCGCGTTCACCAGCGTGCCGTTCGTGCTTCCGGCGTCCTCAGTCCACCACTCGCCGTCCCGGAACGTCACCACGGCGTGCTTGGCCGAGGCCGCCTCGTCGTTCAACACGATGTCGTTTCCGGCGTCGCGGCCGATCGTGGTCACCGCTCGCAGCGGCAGGCGAGCGCCGACCCGCGGTCCGCCGCTGTGGCTGCGCTGGACCACGAGGTAGGCGAGCCCCGTCGCCACCGCGGCGGCCGCGACCCGCTCGGTCGCGAGCGCCCGCTGGAGCGATCGGAACGCGCGAATGAGGAAGAGATAGAGGAGCGCGAGGAACGCCAGTCGCACCGCCCAGAGGATGACCGCGAACGTGATCTCCATTGCTATTGTCGGGACACTAGCCTTCCAGGCGGACGACGAGCTCGGCGCCGCCGATGGTGATGCGATCCTCGTCCGACAGGACGACCTCGGCGATCCGGCGGCCGTTCACGAGCGTGCCGTTCGTGCTCTGAAGGTCGTACAGCGTGTAGCGGCCGAGCCGGAGGCGGATCTCAGCGTGCCGGCGGGACACCCTCCGGTCGTCGAGCGTCACCTCGTTCTGCAGGTCGCGCCCGATGGCGATGGGCTCGCTCCCCAGCGGCACCTCTCTTCGCTGGTTGCCCTCGCGCACGACCAACGTGCCGCGCGGCGCGCGCGGCCGGTCCCGGAGGAGCGCCTCGCGGTCGAGGACCATCGTGTGCCCGGCCTCGACCGCGCCGAGGGCCGCACCGTCCTCGGGCCGCACCGCCTCGCCGGAGGCATCGACCATGGCGCAGGCCACCTTGAGGTCGCCCGGCGTCACGTCATCGTCTGCCTCGAGCTCTACGGTCGGATAGGCCAGGAGCGTGAAGCGGCGGTCGCGAGCGGCCCCCAGGACCGCCTCGGCAAGGTCACGCTCAAGGCTCCGGCGGTATTGCTCGAACTGGGCGAAGTCCGACGGCGAGAGCGACACGACATAGGAGTTGGGCACGAAGGTCTTGGCCAGCGAGATGGTCTGGTGAGACTCCATCGCTCGGATGACGCGCTTGCCGATCTGGACCGGCTGAAGCTTCGCCCCGAAGATCCGCGCGCTCCAGCCTTCGATGAACCGGCTGGCGATCGCCTCGAGCCGTTCAAGCATCAGCCGTCTTGATGACCTCCGCCCCGATGAGAATGATGACCGCGGTGAGATAGATCCAGGTGAGGAGCCCGAACGCGAAGGCCAGGGTGCCGTAGGCCTGGAACGTGCCGAGCGCGCGGGTGAGAAAGGCGAAAGCGATCTTGGCCACCTCCCAGAGCACGGCCGATACCAGCGCCGCCTGCCGGGCGCCGCGGCGGCGGACCGCCCGGCGAGGGGCGAGCCGGAAGACCATGTAGAAGAAGGCGTAGCCGACCGCGAGGCCGACGAGCGGACCGGCGACCTCCAGAAGAAGACGAAGGCCCCGGACCCCGACCAACGCGCCGGCCACGGCCTGCACCCCGTAGGACAGGGCGAAGGAGAGGATCGCCAGGCCGAGCAGGAGGCTGATGAAGCCAAGCCCATTCAACCGGTCGCGGACGAATTTCCGTTTCCCCTCCCGGCCAAGGACGTGCGAGATCGCGGTGTCGAGCGAACCGAGGATCGCGGTCGCCGAGAGGAGCGTCCCGACGAGACCCAGACCGAGTGACAGCGCTCGCCCGTCCACGAGCTGCCGCACCAGCCGGACCTCTTGTCCGCTGATCGCCGGGTAGACCTCGCGCATCAGACCGGCGAGCTCCCGCTCGGCGCGCTCCGGTCCGTAGACGAAGCCGACCGCGCCGATGACGAGGGCGAGGAGTGGGATCACCGCGAAGAACAGCTGGTAGGCCACCGCACCGGCGAGGAACGCGCCGTCGTCGGCAGCGAACGAGGACGCGACGCGGCGTGTCCTTACGAGGATGCCGGTGGAGCCTTCCCGGGCGCCTTCGGCGGCACGGTCGATGCGGCCGGCGCCGCGTCGCTTGCTGGGCCAGCGGTCTTCGCCGCCGGCGCCGGCGCATCGCTCGGACGCTTCGGGTCCCTTTTATCCTTGTCCTTGTCCTTGTCGGTCTTGGGCTTTCCGTCCGTGCCGGTGGCGTCCTTGCCGCTTTCGGCCTTGTCCTTCTTCTCCGACTTCTCCGACTTGTCTGGTCCGCGGCTGTCGGTCTTGTACCAGCCCGAGCCCTTGAAGACGAGCGCCGGATTCGACCGCAGGCGGCGCGGCGGCTTGCCGCAACTCGGGCAGGCGGTGAGTGCGTCGTCGGCGAACCGCTGGATCGCCGAGAACGCGTGACCGCAGTGATCGCAGTGGTAGTCGTAGATGGGCATCGGCTCCCCTATCATCGCAGTCGGTGAGGGTCGCTGCCATACCGGCGGTCAGGGGGAGCGGGACGCGCCGACGGCGGGCCGTCGTCGAGCACGCCGTGGCCTACCTGTTCCTCCTCCCGGCGGCGCTCGTGTTGCTGGTGTTCCACTTCCTGCCAGCCTTCGCCGCGATCTATATGTCGCTCTTCAAGTGGGACATCGTCCAAGGCGCGTTCAAAGGCCTCGACAACTACGCGACCGTCCTCACGGGCGCCCGCAGCGAAGAGTTCTGGCACTCGATGTCAGTGACCCTCACCTACACCCTGATCAGCGTGCCGGTCGAGGTGGTCGTCTCGCTCATTCTCGCGTACCTGCTGTTCCAGAAGATGCGCGGGCGCGGGATCTACCGGACCCTCTACTTCCTGCCGTACGTGACGGCGACGGTGGCGGCGGCGGTCATCTTCAACTGGCTGATGAATCCGAACTACGGGTTCTTCAACTCGCTGCTCGAGGGCATCGGGATCGGCCCGCAACGCTGGCTGGACGAGCCGCGCGGGCTGTTCGAGCTCATCGCCGGATCGGCCGGCATCGTCCTCCCCGAATGGGCCGCGGGGCCGAGCCTGGCCCTTGTCGGCGTCGCGATCTTCACCATGTGGAAGTTCATCGGCTTCCAGATCGTGATCTTCCTCGCCGGTCTGGGGAACATCTCCAACGAGTACTACGAGGCCGCGCGGCTCGACGGCGCCTCCGAGCGACAGCTCTTCACCAAGATCACGCTCCCGCTGCTCAGCCCGACGACCTTCTTCGTCGCAACGGTGGCGACGATCGGTGCGCTGAAGGCGTTCAACCAGGTCTACATCATGACCAACGGCGGCCCGCTGGATACGACCCGCGTCCTGGGCTACGAGATCTTCAAGGTCTTCTTCCAGCAGGGCCGCATCGACCTGGGGGCCACGATGGCCGTGCTCCTCACCATCCTCATCCTGCTATTCACGCTGTTCCAGTTCCGGATCGCCGAGCGCCGGGTGCATTACTCATGAGCGCCATCTCCCTTTCTGCGCGCGGACGGGGGCGGCTGCCGCGCGGCCGCACGGTGCTCAAGCATCTGATCCTCGCGGCGGTCGCGGTCGTGATCGCCTTCCCGTTCTATTGGATGCTCACCACCGCGCTCAAGAGCTTCTTCGAGGCGACGCTCTTCCCACCCACCCTGTTCCCCGCCGAGGCGCATCCCGAGAACTTCGTGCAGGCCTGGGAGGCGGCACCCTGGGCGCGGTACTTCGCGAACACCGTGATCATCGCGGTGCTCGTCACCTTCGGCGACGTCACCACCGCGGTCCTCGCGGCGTACGCGTTCGCGCGGATGCGCTTTCGCGGGAAGCAGCTCATCTTCATGCTGTTCCTGGCCACGCTCATGATCCCGAGCGAGGCCACGCTCATCCCGAACTTCGTCCTGGTGACGAAGTATCTCCGCTGGTCCAACACGCTCCAGGCCCAGATCGTGCCATTCCTCGCCTCGGCCTTCTCGATCTTCTTGCTGCGGCAGCATTTCCTCTCCATCCCGAACGAGCTCGCCGACGCGGCGCGGATCGATGGCGCGGGACACCTGCGGTTCCTGCGGAGCATCGTCCTGCCGCTCTCCGTCCCGGTGCTGGTCACCGTGACGCTCATCCAGGGCATCGGGGTCTGGGACAGCTTCCTCTGGCCGCTCCTGGTGACCTCGAGCGACACCGTCCGGCCGATCCAGGTCGGCATGGCGCAGTTCCGCACCGAATTCGGGGCGCAGTACCATCTCGAAATGGCGGCGGCGACGTTCGTGATCGCCCCGATCGTGCTCGTCTTCCTCGTCGCGCAGCGGCATCTGATCCAGGGCGTCGCGCGGACCGGCATCCGCGGATAGACCTCGGGCGTACAGGTAGCACCAGAGCGACCAGGGCGACCAGAGCGAACACCGGACCGGTGACCAGGAACGGACCCAGTAGTGATCAGCAACGGACCAGGAATGGTGGAGTGGGTAGGAGGACCAGCATGCGACTGAAGCTCGCGATCTGTGCGGCGGCGATGGTCGTCGCGTCGGCCTGCAGCGGAGCGGCGACGCCCGGACCGGCCCCGTCGACCGAGGCGGACATCGACCTCTCCGGCCCGGTGGCGCTGACGTTGTGGCACACCCAGACCGGCGCCAACGCGGCCGCGCTCACGGCGGCGATCGATCAGTTCAATTCGACGAACGGGAAGGGCGTCACGGTGACCCTCCAGTACCAGGGCACCTACACCCAGCTGTACCAGAAGACGTTGTCGGCGATCCAGGCCGCGGCGCTCCCCGAGCTCGCGGTCGGCTACGAGAGCTTCGTCGCCGACTACCAGAAGGCCGACGTGGTCGTGAACCTCGACCCGTACATGAACAGTGCGAAGAACGGCCTGGATAAGGCCTCACGCGATGACATCTACAAGACCTACTTCGACACGAACCGGTTCCCCCAGTTCAGCAACCAGCTCCTGTCGTTCCCCTTCACCAAGTCGCTGCTCGTCGGCTACCAGAACAACGGGATCCTGAAAGAGATCGGCAAGAGCACCCCGAAGACCTGGGATGAGTTCGAGGCGACGGCCCGCGCCGCGTCCAAGAAGGGTACCGATGGCAAGACGACCCGCTACGGCTGGGCGTCGAACATCAGCGCGTCGACCTTCAATGGCTGGGTCCTGTCGCGCGGCGGCAAGCTCATGAACGACGACCAGAAGACCGTCGCCTGGGACGG
>JAYVCA010000091.1:0-7920 GCA_043750135.1 Chloroflexota bacterium
CGGACCCGCTGCGAGCGCTGCGTCGAGGATCGCGTCGCGTGGTGAGAACGCGATCGAGATCGGGATCCCGGCGAGGGCGGCCCCGGCGAGGATGAACACCGGCTGCGCCAACCCGGGCCGGCCGGCCGCGGCGCGCAGCGCGCTCATCTCGGTCGACGCGGCGTCGCGCTGCAGCCGGCCGGCGACGAGGAACAGGGCGGCCTTGTAGCCGGCCTGGGCGAAGAGGAGGAGGAGCGCGGCGGCCGGAACTCCGAGCCCCACGGCGGCGATCATTTCGCCAAGCTGGCCGATCGTGGAGTACGCGAGGACGCGCTTCAGGTCGGTCTGTGCGAGGGCGACGAAACTGGCGAAGAGGCTCGAGCCCAGACCGAGCGCGACGACGAACGGCAAGATCGGCGTCGCAGCGAGGAGCGGGAAGAGCCGCACGAGAAGGAACGCGCCCGCCGCGACCATCGTCGCCGAGTGAAGGAGCGCCGATACCGGCGTCGGGCCGCGCATTGCCTGCGGCAGCCATGCGCTGAACGGCAGCTGGGCTGACTTGCCCGCCACACCGACGAGGATGAGTCCCGCGACGACGCCGGCCCGCGGGTCGCCGGAGCGCGACCAGGCGAAGAGCGCGTCGAGGCCGCCGGGCGCGGCGAGCGTCGCGATCGCCACGGCCGCGAGGAACGCGAGGTCGGCCAGGCGAGTGACGAGGAACGCCGTCGCTGCCGACGCCTGCGCCGGCCCGTCCTCCCGGTGGAACCCGATGAGCAGGTACGACGCCAGCCCGACGAGCTCCCAGGAAACGAAGATGCCCAGGAGCGAGTCCGCGAGCACGAGGGCGAGCATCGCACCGACGAATGCGGACATGGTCGCGAAGAACCGCGGCTGATCGACATGGTCGACGTAGCCGAGCGAATAGACGAGCACCGCGAGCCCGACGAGCGCGACGACGGTCGCCGTCGCGGTGCCCACCGGATCGGCCTGGAGGCCGAGGATCCCACCGAGCGGCCCGGCCGCGAGCCAGCGCAGGTCGTCGGTCCGCTGCCCGGAGCTCGCGAAGAGCGCAACGAGCGAGCCGGCCAACGCCGCGATTCCGGCCGCGCGCATACCCGGGCGCGCGCGCGGCAGGGCTCCCCAGCCTGCCGCCAGAAGCGGCAGGCCCGGGACAAGCCACAGCGGGCTCAACCGCGGAGCTCGCGGAACGCGTCGATCTGCTGCGTGCGCCGGCGGCGGTACACCAACAGCATGATCCCCAGACCGGCCGCCATCTCCGCCGCCCCGATGGTCACGCCGATGAGGTAAAAGACCTGCGCGCCGAAGTCGTCGGGCGTGACGAAGCGCCAGAACGCGACGATCGTCAGCAGCGCGGCGTTCATCACGATCTCGATCCCCATCAAGACCATGACGGCGCCGCGCTGCGTCAGGATCGCCCAGACGCCGGCGCCGAAGAGCAGAGCCCCGAGGACGAGATACGCTTGGAGCGGAGGTCCGCTCACGCCTTGGGCACGAGGGTCATTCCGCATTTCGGGCACTTGCCGGCTGAGGGACTGGTCACCTCCGCGTGCATCGGACAGGTATAGGTCTTCGCGTCAGCGTTGTCGGTCATCATCACCACCTCCTTTCGCTCTTGGTCCGGACGGCCGCCGTGCACCACGAGCGGCGGCGGGTCGGCATTCGGAGCGACCCGCAGCTCGAGGGTCATGCCGCACTTCGGGCACGCACCCGGCGCGTCACGGATGACCTCGGGGTGCATCGGACAGGTATAGCGCTCGCTCGTCGGGACGTCCCGCGGGCCGTCCGCCGCCAGGACCGACGGGGTGGCCCGCCGTGCCACGGCCCGATCATCCGTTTCGCGGCGGCCGAGCATCACCGCCGCCACGATGCCGGACACGATCAACAGCGCCGCGCCCTCGAACGCGATCATGTATTTCGACAGCAGCAGCTCGCCGACGACCGTGACCGCGTCGCGCGACGGTGCCTGCGACGTGGTCGGCCAGATCGGCCGCACGACAACGACGGCGAGCGCGACGGTCACGATGATGCTGATCGGGAGCGCCCAGCGGACCTGCCCGGTGGACATCGCCATATCGACCATCATCTGGGCTTCCGGGTCGCGCGCGGACCCAGGCGGCGCGAGCGTCCCTGAGGGCATCCCCATCTTGTACGCCCCGATGCCGCGCATCTTCATCTGGCGCGCCATATCCCACATCATCTCGCCGCCCGGATCCATCATCAGCATGACCATGAAGAGGATCATCAGCGACATCCCGGCAACGTTCATCATCACCTGGACGAGCCCGACGAGGTCAGCGCCGAGCTGAAAGAAAAGGCCGGCGAGGGCGAGGAACGAGAGCATGAGCGCCAGGCCGGCGCGATACATGCTCATCGTGATGGTCATCCCGATCGCGGCGAACACCGAGATGCCGCCGAGGACGAGGAACACGACCCACGCGACGAGCCCGGCATCGGGCGTCATGGGATCCAGCCGAAGGCCGCGGCCGGGAAGGTCGTGAGGCCGACGACGACGATGTTCGCCAGCGAGAACGGCAGGAGGCCCTTCCACGCGACCGTGAGCATCTGATCGAGCCGGAGCCGCGGGAGGACGAGGGGGAGGGCCGTGAACGCACCCATGAGCAGGGCGGCCTTCAGGATGAACCAGAGCGGCGCCGGAAGCACGGGGCCGAGCCAGCCGCCGAAGAACACGACGACGCCGATCGCGACGGTCGCCCCAAGGAGCGCGTGCCGCACGACGACGAAGATCGCCCGCTCGACGCCGCCGTATTCGCGTCCGACGCCCCCCGCGATCTCCGGGCCGCCGAACGGCAGATCGAACGGATGGCGGTACGCGATGAAGAGCGCTGAGACGACGTAGATCGCGAAGCTGCCGGGCTGGAGGACCGCGAACCAGACCCGCTGCTGGGCCTCCACGATGCCGACGGTCGAGAGGGTCTGGGCCATCATCGGCGCGCCGAGCACCGCGAAACCGAACGTCACCTCGTAGGCGACGATGTGCGCGGCCGCGCGGACGGTCGCGACGACGTCGAATTTCCCATTCACTCCCCACCCCGCGTTCATGAAGCCGACCATGAGCGGGCCGAGGATGACGATGAAGTAGAAGAGGCCGAGACCCAGATCGATCGGGACGATCCCCGGACCAAGCGGGATGACCGCATAGGCGAGGAGAACGGAGCTCGCCGCGAGGATCGGGCCGCTGCGCCACAGCAGCCGGTCGGGCTTCGCGAGGCTGCGGGGCGGCCGCGTCAGCAGGCGCGCACCGCGCGCGAACGGCGCACCGAGCGCGGCGAGGCCCATCCGGTACGGCGGGGGGCGGAGGCCCCGCCACGCCGCGAACCAGCTCGAGAGCATGGCGGCGAGAGCCGCGCCGCCGAACGCGAGCACGACCACCTGGAGCGCCCCCGTTATGGTCACGCCGCCCGCTCCCCCGAGGGCTGGGGCGCCGCCTGCTCGGCCTCCTCGGCGCTCGCGTCGAAACCGTCCACGATCACGACCGCATCGGCGTAGCGCGCCCCGATGAGCGAAGCAGGCAGGAGATCCAGCAGCGCCGAGGACGGTGGATCGACCCGGAACGATTTGTCTTGCCCGCGGGTGACGATGAGGCGCCCGCGCGGAGCCTCAAGCTCGACGCGGTCCTGCTGCGCAACCGAGACCGGTTCGGCACGGGTGGCCGCCGCCGCGAGCGCGAGCGCGCGGTCGGCCTCGAGCAACCTTCGCGCAAACCGCGCGGCGTCGTCACCGGCGACCGGCGCGTCGGTCAGCGCGACCCCGCCGAGCCGGTCGTACACGGCGGCGAGTGTCCCGTCGGCGCGAGCATCATCGCCCACGCCTGAGGCGCGCCCGGCTGGGCCACGGAGCATCGCTCGTTCCGCCGCACCGCGCCCGATCACGCCGACGCCCCGCATGCGCAAGCGCATCGCGCTCCGCAGCCATCGCGCATGAAGGAAGGCTCGGAGGTCGATGTGCAGCGGCTGGCCGTCGCGGGCAGCGTCGGCCGCGATCTGCAGCTCACGCGCTGCAGGGACCATCCCGATGAGCCAGAGATGGCGCGCGCAGGCGTGCAGCAGGAGGGCCGCGCGCTCACGCTCGCATGCGGCGATCAACGGATAGATGTCGGAGATGCTGCCGCGCAGCAGGGCTTCGGTCACCCCTGCAGCCACAGGTGCGTCGGGATCCAGTCGCGCGGCGAGCCCAGCTCCCGGCGCGATCGAGTGCGCGGCGTACCCCGGGTCGCGGACAACATCGCGGATCTGCTCGCCGTCAAGCGCGAGGATCAGCCGGATCGGCGTCGCCAGCGCCGGATGCAATGGTCCGAGGCTCAGGACGAGATCTTCAGACGCGAGATCGCCTACCCCATCGAGCTCAACGAGCCGCGGAAGAGGCGCGGGGATCGGATCGCTGGTGCCGATCGGATCGGCAAACGGCTGCCCGGCCGCCGCGAGCGTCGCGATGTCGGCGGCGCGGCCGGCCCGCGTGGTCCGCAGCGGCGCATGTGCGGCGAGGGCCGCGCCGAGGGTGGGATCGGCGTCGCTGTCCGACCCGGTGACCCAGAGCGTTTCGATGTGAGGCGGCAGCTGACCACGCAGTTCGAGCAGGGCCGCAGCGAGGCGGGGGCCGGGCAGTCCCGCCAGTACGAGCAGATCCGCCTCGAGGGGATCTTCGGCCAGCCGCCACGTCAGACCGCGGAGTCCGCTCGCGGCGAGTGGTCCCCGGGCCGGGCCAACGCCGGCGAGGAGGAAGGACCTCAGTCCTCCCAATCGAAGACCCCCTCCTTCCAGGCATAGGCAAGCGCGGCCGCGAGGATCGCGACGAACAGGAACATGTCGAGGAACGCGACCAGGCCGACCCGGCGGAAGACGACGGCCCACGGGAACATGAACACCATCTCCATGTCGAACGACACGAAGAGGAGCGCGATCACCGCGTAGCGGACGCGGTACTGGACCCAGGTCTTGTGCTCGGTGCGCGCGCCGGACTCGAACGGGTCTGACGGTGGCCTGCGACGCTGCGCGGCGACGAGCGCGACGACGAGCAGCGCAGCGGTGAGCGCGAGAAGCCCGAGCCCCCCGTACTCCTGCGCGATCAGGTCAGCTCCGACCTAGGTACGCGCGGCGCGTCTCCGGCGGAACGGGCGATCACGGCCACGCCGATAGTACCTTCGCGGTGACCTCGACCGCTCGGCCGCCGCGACTCGAGCGTCCATGGAGATCGTGGCACGAGTGACCTGAGGGCGAGTGTGCTGATGACGTCGCACATCTAAGATTCAGCCGATGAGCAGCCGGCTCCCCCGCGCCTTCACTGATCGGGTGGCCCGACCGAACGGTCGTCCGGAGGAGTGGTTCCTCGGAACGCTACAGACACGCGTGTTCCGCGTGCTCGCCCAGCGCGGCCCGAGCAACGTGCGCGAGGTGACTGCCACACTGCAAAAGCCGCAGCCGCTCGCGTACACCACGGTGATGACCGTCCTCGGGACGCTCTACGACAAGGGGATCCTCTCGCGAACAAAGGTGGGCAAAGGGTTCGTCTATGAGGCCTGCTACACCGAGGCAGAGCTGCGCGACCGGATGGCGAAGCATCTGATCGATGGCCTCGTCGATGACTTCGGTGACGTGGCGCTGGTGCATTTCGCGACCGCCCTCGACGGGGTCGACCGCCGCCGGCTCCAGAAGCTTCGGCGGCAGAGCTCGCGGTGACTCGCGCGGACCGGGCCTTCGCCGCAATGGTCCTGGTCTCACTCGGCCTCGGCGGACTTGCGTCGGTCCCGCTGCTCCTCACCCTCTTCCCCGGCGAAATCGCGAGTGGGTCGCGCGGATACGACGGGGTGATCAGCACCTGCGCGGCCGCGATCTCCCACTTTGGCGAAGCACTGCCGCCTCTCGGGACCATCACGGTCGTGCTGTTGGGCGGCGCGCTGTTAGCGGCGGGCCGCAGAATTCACGGCCTCGTGCGCCGTACCGCGCGATTGACGGCCGCGCGACCGCCCGCTCCGATCCCTCTCGGCGTCGCCGCTTCCGCCCAACGTCTGGGGATCGGTGCCACCATCCGTTGCTATACCTCGACCGTTCCCGACGTGTACACCGCGGGATTCCTGTCGCCCCGGATCTGGGCATCGAGCTCGCTCGTAGAGCTGCTGGAACCGGAAGAGCTCGAAGCGGTGCTGCTCCACGAACGGGCGCACCTGCGGCGGCGGGACCCACTGCGCGTGCTCATCGTCCGCAGCTTGGAGGCACTGCTGGCGCCGGTTCCAGCCGTTGGCACGCTCGCGAAGCGTTTCGAGCTCGCCAAGGAGCTCGACGCGGATCGCGAGGCGCTCCTGGTGCAGCGCACGCCCCATGCCCTGGCCGGCGCCCTCGCCGCCCTGGGCGATCGTGATGGCCACGGGCTCGCGATCGGGGCCTGGTCACTCAGCAGCGCGCGGATCGATCAGCTCTGTGGGACGCAGCCGGACACACGCGCGCTGCGACCGTCCCGTCGCGCCAGCGTGCTGAGCGTGCTGACCTGCACGCTCGTGCTCTTCCTCGGCGGCGGCCAGGCTGCGCGGGCGAACGTGCTCCCTGCATCCATCATCGAGGGACTCGGATTCGCCACCGACGACGCCGGTCTCACCCACTTCTGTCCGATGCCGCCGCGCGGGATCCTGTTCTAGGCAGCATCCCCGCTCGCGATGTGAACCGCGCGATCTAGCGGCGGACAGTCATGACACGGGCGGAGACGCCTCGGCGACTTCACAGATGCCGGCGCCCGCCACCGGTGTGTCCGCCGCACGGTGCTCGGCATCCAACGCCGCGACGATCTCGGGATAGGCGTCGTGCATGCAGCAGCGACACGCCTCATACCAGCGGCGCAGCCCCGCGTCGATCTGCGGTGCCGAGCCTTCGGTGTCGCGAGCATCGCGCGCGGTCCGCTCGCTCGGGTCGATCGAAAACGCCTGGACGCACCGCACCGAGCAGAAAGCGTAGACCCGGTCGGCCTGCTTGAGGATCAGACCGGCGTCGCGAGCCTGGTCCACGCGCACGACCATGCCGCAGACCGGGTCGAGCAACTGGTCGGGCGGGGTGACCATCGAATGCCCATCCTAATCCCCGGGCCTTGTCGGCCACGAAGGGAGGTAGTAGGTTTCCGCCACCCAGAGGCTGGGACGTGCGGGAGGTACGCGATGCATCCGGCGACGATGCGATCGGTCCTATTGGCAGGTCTGGTGCTCATGACCGCGTGTGCGCCCAGCGGGAGTGGCGGCACGGCGGCGAGCCCGAAGGTCGAGTTGGCGGCGCTACAGGAGCTGACTGTTGCCGCCACGGCCGACGGGTATCGCAACGACGCCAAGCGGACGAACATCGGGATGTACCCGCTCAACACGAACATCTTCGAGACCCTCGTCACCCTTTCGCCTGACTACCAGGTGCTGCCCGGGCTGGCGACCAAGTGGGAGCTTCGGGCGCCGAACACCTACCGATTCACGCTCCGCACGGGCGTGAAGTTTCAAGACGGCAGCCCCTTCACCGCCAAGGACGTGGTCTGGTCGATCCAGCGCATTGCCAAGCAGGGCGGTGGCACTGTCGGGGTCGATGACAAGAGCGCGGTCGCGGTGGATGACCTCACCGTCGACATCACCCCGAAGCGCCCGAACCTCCGTGCCCTCCAACAGCTGGTCCACCCGAGCTGGAGCATCGCTAAGGCGGATTCCGACGCCGCCAAGCCGATGGGCACCGGACCCTTCAAGTTCGTCGAATATCTGAAGGAGCAGCGCATCGTCGTCGCGGCGAATGACGAGTACTGGGGTGGCAAGCCGACGCTGCAGAAGATCACCTTCCGGTTCCTCCCCGACGCGAACACCCGCGTGCTTGCGTTGCAGGCCGGCGAGGTCCAGATCAGCGACATCCCGAAGGAGTCGGCGAAGACGATCACCGGCGACTTCAGCGT
>JAYVCA010000092.1:0-4008 GCA_043750135.1 Chloroflexota bacterium
CATGCCGAGATGACGGAGGAGCGCGCGCCCCTCCTCGTCGGTCTTCGCCGTGGTCACGATCGTGATCTCGAGACCGCGGAGGCGGTCGATCTTGTCGTAGTCGATCTCCGGGAACACCAGCTGCTCCACGAGACCAAGTGTGTAATTGCCGCGGCCGTCGAAGCTACGGTCCGGAACGCCTTGGAAATCGCGGATGCGCGGCAGCGCGACAGTGATCAGCTTCTCAAGGAAGTGCCACATCCGCTCGCCGCGGAGCGTGACCTTGAGCCCGATCGGCATGCCCTCGCGCAGCCGGAAGTTCGAGATCGCCTTCCGGGACTTCGTGACGATCGGCCGCTGGCCGGTGACCGCCGCGAGGTCGGCGGCGGCGGCGTCCATCGCCTTGCCGTTCCCGATCGACTCGCCCATCCCGATGTTCACGATGATCTTGTCGACGCGCGGGATCTGCATCACGTTCGAGTAGCTGAACTGCTTCTTCAGCTCGTCTCTGACCGCAGCGATGTACCGGTCGCGCATCGCCGTCGGCGCGTGCTCGCGGCTCTCCCCGGTGGGCATCGGCGCGGCCTTCTCTCGCTTGCTCGGGCTGGTCTTGCCGGAGAGGTTCGCCTTTGGCGCCGGCGTGGCCGTGGAGTCCTTGGTCGGCGTTGCCATCTACTCTTTGTCCTCCACGCCGACCGCGGTCCCGCAGTGCTTGCAGAACCGCTCTTTCGTGTCGTCGTCCATCCGGTGGCCGACACGGGTGGGCTTGTTGCAATGCGGACAGACGAGCATCACCTTGCCCAACGCGAGCGGGACGGGCTGCTCGATGATCCCGCCCTTGATCTGGCGATTCGGGTCGGCTTTCGTGTGACGCTTGGCCAAATTCACCCCGGCCACGACGACGCTGCGGTCCTTCGTGCGGACCTCCTGCACCTTGCCCCGCTTGCCGCGGTCCTTGCCGGCGAGGACGACGATCTCGTCGCCCTTCCGGATACGGATCCGTTCCATGGCTAGAGCACCTCCGGGGCGAGCGAGACGATCTTCATGAAGTTCCGCTCGCGCAGCTCGCGGGCGACGGGGCCGAAGATGCGCGTGCCGCGCGGCTGGTCCTGGGGTGTCAGCAGCACCGCAGCGTTGTCGTCGAAACGGATGAGGGAGCCGTCTGGCCGACGGTATTCCTTCGTCTGGCGGACGACGACCGCTCGCACGACGTCACCCTTTTTCACCTGTGCGTTCGGGATCGCCTGCTTCACCGCGGCGATGAACACGTCGCCGATCGACGCGGTCGTCCCGGTGGAGCTCCCGAGCACGCGGATCACCGAAAGCTCGCGGGCACCGGTGTTGTCCGCGCAGCGAACGCGGCTGTATGGGCGGATCATTCGTCGCTCTCCGCGGCCGGCTCGGACTTCGCGACGATGGTCGGTTCGGCGATGCGCACGAGCATTTCGCCGGAGCCCTCCGACGCCTCGAGCTGACGCTCGATGTCAGCGACGCGCGGCGCTGCCGCACCCGCCTCGCCGGCCCGCGAGAGGACTTCGACCACTTGGAAACGCTTCGTGGCGCTGAATGGACGGCTCTCCTGGATGCGCACCAGGTCCCCCGCCTTCACGTCGCCCGCGGCGTCGTGGGCGGCGAACTTCTTGCGGACCCGGACGACCTTCTTGTAGAGCGGATGCTCGCGCAGTCGTTCGACCTCGACGATGACCGTATGGGCCTGCTTCGCCGAGATGACGCTTCCGACCTTCGTACGACGGCGGGTCCGGCGCCAGCTCTGCTCGGTGGTGCCGGACGGCGCGGCCGAAAGACGCTTGACCGGACGGGCGCGCTTGGGCGCAGCCACCGCGCGAACGGCCGGAGCCGTCGCTTTGGCGACCGTCTTTTTCGCGGCAGTCTTCTTCGAGACGGTCTTCTTCGCCGCGGCCGTCTTCTTGAACGGCGCGGTCTTGGTCGAAGGGGTCGAAGGGGTCGAAGGGGTCGACGTGGCCGCCTTGTCCGCGGCCGCGGCCTTCACCGGGGCGGCGGCCTTCCCGGCCGGCTTCTCGGCGGTCGCCTTCGCGACCGTCGTCTTCTTTACCGTGGTCTTCTCAGCCATTCGTCTGGACCTTCCGATCGCCGATCACCGACAAGGCGCGTGCGATCCGTCGCCGCGCCGCCGGCACGCCGCGATAGTTCTTAAGCTGGCGGGTTGCCAGCTGGAAGCGCAGGTTGAACAGCTCTTCCTTCGCGTTCTTGAGCTCATCCGCGAGCTCAGCGTCAGACAGCCGCCGCATGTCTTTCAGTTGCACCGCTCTCACCTTCCATGCCTTCACGGACCAGGAACTTCGTCTTGATCGGCAGCTTGTACGAGGCAA
Source organism: Chloroflexota bacterium (assembly GCA_043750135.1). Classification (GTDB taxonomy): domain Bacteria; phylum Chloroflexota; class Limnocylindria; order P2-11E; family P2-11E; genus UBA4735. The sequence continues at coordinate 2,331 of JAYVCA010000092.1, forward strand.
GCCGCATCGCCTCTTTTGCCAGGCTCGGGTCGACACCGGACAGCTCGAACAGGATCCGACCCGGGCGAACGACCGCGACCCAATGGTCGGGCGCGCCCTTCCCCGATCCCATCCGGACCTCGGCCGGCTTCTTGGTGACGGGCTTATCCGGGAACACCCGGATCCAGACCTTGCCACCGCGCTTCAGGTGGTGGACGATCGCGCGACGGGCCGCCTCGATCTGGCGTGCGGTCATCCAGCATGGCTCCTGCGCCTGGAGGGCGTAGTCGCCGAAGGCGATGAACGCGCCGCGCTGCGCGGTGCCCTTCATTCGGCCACGCTGGAACTTCCGGTGCTTGAGGCGTTTTGGCTGCAGCATCTACGGCGTCCCCACCGGTGTCGGCGGCGATGCGGAAACGACGGGCGGGCCGAGCAGGCTTCCACCAGCCGGGATCGGCGGGCCGGCCGGACGCGCGGCCGCGGCCGGCGCGTTCTGCGCGACGTGACGCGGCGCAGGCTCGACGTCACCGCGGTACACCCAGGCCTTCACGCCGATCGTGCCGTACGTGGTCTTCGCGATGGCCCGGCCGAATTCGATGTCGGCGCGGAGGGTGTGCAGTGGCACACGGCCCTCGCGCTCCCACTCCCGACGGGACATCTCGGCACCACCGAGGCGGCCGGCGACCGCGACGCGGACGCCCTTTGCCCCGGCCTTCATCGACCGAGAGACCGTCTGCTTCAGCACCTTGCGGAACGAGACCCGCCGCTCGAGCTGCTGTGCGACGTTCTCGGCGATCAGGTTGGCGTCGAGCTCCGGGTAGCGGATCTCGAAGATGTTCACCTTCACCGCTTTGCCGGTGGCCTTGCCGAGGGCCTGACGGAGCTCTTCGACCTTCGCCCCGCCCTTGCCGATGACGACGCCCGGCTTCGCGGTCTGGATCGTCACGGTCACTTGGTTGGTCGAGCGCTCGATATCGATCCGAGCGATCGCAGCGTCGCGGAGACGGCCGCGGATCGTGGAACGGATCGCCATGTCCTCCTTGAGGAGCACCCGATAGTTCTTCGACTCGGCGAACCACTTCGCGTTCCACGTCTTCGTGAACCCGAGGCGGTACCCGATCGGATTGACCTTCTGACCCACTGCCTATGCCTCCCGCTCGTCCACGACGACCGTGATGTGACTCGTCCGGTGGAGCTTGATGTCGCGTCGCCCGCGCCCGCGCATCCAGATCCGCTTCATCCGCGGGCCCTCGTCGGCGAGAGCGCGCTTCACGTAGAGGTTCTCGAGCGTGAGATTGAAGTTGTTCTCCGCGTTCGCCACCGCTGACCGGACGACTCGCCCGATCGTCAGCGCCGATCCCTTGGGAAGATGCTCGAGGATGGAGATCGCCTCCTCGGCGGACTTCCCCTTGATGAGGTCGGCGACCAGGCGCGCCTTCCGAGGCGACACCCGCTGGTACTTCGCGACCGCCCTGACTTCCATCTACGCGCCCACCTTCACGGCGGTGGCGCGCTCGGTCGCGGCGCCGTGGCCGTGACCTTTGAATGTCCGGGTCGGCGCGAATTCGCCCAGCTTGTGACCGACCATGTTCTCGGTGATATAGACCGGCACGTGCCGGCGGCCGTCATGCACCGCGATCGTGTGGCCGACCATCGTCGGCAGGATCATCGACGCGCGAGACCAGGTCTTGATGACCTT
>JAYVCA010000093.1:0-5241 GCA_043750135.1 Chloroflexota bacterium
CGCGGTCGTCGAGTCCAGCCGCGCGTCGAAATACTTCGAGGAGATGCTGGCCTGGGCGAAGACCCAGACCCGCCCCAGCTGGCTCGAGGTGCAGCCCGAGGCGTTCACCGCCACGGTCACGACCACGCCGCCGCGCGCACAGATCGAGTCGCAGGTCGATACCCAGCTCATCGTCGAGCACTACTCCCGATGAGCGCGAAGCGCTCTAACGGGAGCCATGTCCCGCTGACCGCGCGGTAGCCGCAGGAAGGAACAAGATTCATGTCCATCGTTGAACTGGAATACCCAAAGATCGAGCGCCTGGAAGGGGACGACCGTCACGCGACGTTCGTGTGCGAGCCGCTTCCCTCGGGATATGGCACGACCCTGGGCAACTCGCTTCGTCGCGTTCTGCTGTCCTCGCTTCCGGGTGCGGCGATCACCGCCGCCCGCGTCCGCGGCGTGGCCCACGAGTTCTCGACCATCCCGGGCGTGAAGGAGGACGTCGTCGAGATCGTCCTCAATCTGAAGCAGGTGCGCCTCCGTTCGTTCGCTGGCGAGCCGGTGACCCTGACCCTCGAGAAGGAGGGTCCGGGAGACGTCACGGCGGGTGACATCCAGACGACCAGTGAGATCGAGATCGTGAACCCGGAGCTCAAGATCGCCACGCTCGAGCCCGAGGCGTCGCTGTGGATGGAGCTCACGGTCGAGACCGGCCGCGGCTTCACCTCGGGGGACAAGCGCGAGGGTCTGCCGATCGGGGTCATCCCGATCGACGCGCTCTTCAGCCCGGTCCGCCGCGTGAATTTCAGCGTCGAGAACACCCGCGTCGGCCAGGTCACCAACTACGATCGCCTGATCCTCGAGGTCTGGACCGACGGCTCGACGCCGCCCGATGAGGCGATCGCTCAGGGCTCGCAGATCCTGGTCCAGCAGTTCTCGCTGTTCACCGGACTCACCCGGGCCCAGACCGCGCTCGTCCAGCCGGCGCGGAGCAATGGCAGCTCGGTGCCGTCGGCGATCGCCGACATGCCGATCGAGGACCTCGACCTCCCCCAGCGCGCGTTCAACTCGTTGAAGCGCCACGGCATCACCAAGGTCGGCCAGCTCCTCCAGACCCCCGACGAGGAGCTGCTCCGCATGCGCAACTTCGGCAAGAAGTCGCTCGACGAGATCAAGGAGCGCCTGGTGGCGCGCGGGCTCATCGAGGCGCCGCTGCCGTCGGCCGAGGGCGACGCCGTCGGTGCCGACGAGGTCACCGAGCTTGGCGAGGCCGGGGATGCGGTCGACGAAGGGAACACGCTGGCCGACGAGGACGAGAACGTCATTACCGGCGCAGGTCGCGAGGAGCAGTAATGCCGCATCAGGTACATCAACGGAAGTTCGGCCGTGAGACGGCGCACCGCAAGGCGATGTTCCGCAACCTCACGCTGTCGATCCTCCGGTACGAGCGGGTAAAGACGACCGAGCCGAAGGCCAAAGAGGTCCGCCGCTTCGTCGACGGGATGATCCTTCTGGGCAAGGACGGTTCGCTCACCGCGCGTCGCAAGGCGATCGCCTGGCTCCCTGAGTCTGAGATCGTGGAGAAGCTGTTCACCGACCTTGCGGCCCGCTACACCGACCGCACGTCCGGCTTCACCCGCATCACGCGGCTCGGCCGCCGGGTGGGAGACAGCGCACCGATGATGCTCATCGAGCTCATGCCGGGCGCCGACGAAGCGGCCGAGCGGGCCGCGGGCGCCACCGAGAAGACGACCACCCGTCGCCGCTTGGCCCTGCCGCGCCGCCGGGCGGCGAGCGGCTCGACGGCGGAGGCCGAGGCGCCGGCCAAGAAGGCCACGGCGAAGGCGCCGGCGAAAAAGACGGTCAAGAAGACCACCGCCACCAAGAAAGCGAAGGCCTAACGGGGAACTGGAGGGCGCGCGTCGCCTACGACGGATCCCGATACGCCGGGTTCCAGGTCCAGGAGAACGCGCCGACGGTCCAGGGCGAGCTCGAACGGGCGCTCGCGCGGATCTGCAACGAGCCGGTGCGGGTCACCGGTGCGGGACGGACCGACGCGGGGGTCCACGCGATCGGACAGGTGATCAATTTCCGGACGGCGAGCGCGCTGGCCGGGAGCGATCTGGGGAGCGGGGTCAACGCCCTACTTCCAGCGGATATCGCGATCTCGGCGCTCGAGCCGTGCGGGGAAGGATTCCACGCCCGGTTCTCGGCAACGGGACGCACATATGAATATCGGCTTCGGAACGCGCAAGCGCGGCGGCCGCTCGAGCGACGCGAGCACTGGTTTCCCCAGACGCTCGATCTGGCGGCGATGCGCGCTGCGGCGGACCGGTTGCCCGGCCGGCGGGACTTCTCGGCCTTCGCGACGGGCGAAGGTGGGATCCGCACGGTACGGCGGGCGACCTGGAGCTCGGACCCGAGCGCGGAGGGAAGCCTCCTGCGGTTCGAGATCGAAGCCGACGCGTTCCTCCGGGGAATGGTGCGGGCGATCGTCGGCACAATGATCTGGATCGGGCGGGGGAAGATCGATCTGGCGCGATTCGATGAGATCGTCGCCGGGGCCGATCGCGCGCTCTCCGGGCCGAGCGCCCCACCCGGGGGACTTTGCCTGATACACGTGACCTACAGGGACGACAACGAGAAGGCGACGAGGGAACATCGATGAGTCAAATGACGGTGCAGAAGACCCATAGCGTGAAGCTCGGTGAGATCGAGCGGGCGTGGCGCGTCGTCGACGCCGACGGCGCGATCCTTGGCCGTTTGGCGACCCAGATCGCCTCGACGCTCCGGGGGAAGCACAAGCCCACGTTCGCCCCGCACCTCGACACCGGCGATGCCGTCGTCGTCATCAACGCCGCCAAGATCAAGGTCACCGGGAAGAAGCTCCAGGACAAGGCCTACGTCCGGCACTCCGGCTATCCGGGCGGCTTCAAGTCCGAGACGCTCGAGCGCCTGCTCGAGCGCCGGCCGGAGGAGGTCATCCGCCGCGCGGTCCGCGGCATGCTCCCCCAGAACCGTCTCGGCGATCAGATGGCGCGCAAGCTGTACATCTACGCCGGACCTGAGCACCCCCACCAGGCGCAGCGGCCGGAGAAGCTGGCCGGGATGGAGAAGCAGTAGATGAAGACCCTTCCGTACTTCCAGGGCACCGGCCGCCGCAAGACCAGCATCGCGCGGGTCCGCCTTGTCCCCGGCGATGGCAACGTCATCGTCAATGGGAAGCCGCTCGACGAGTACTTCGGCCGGGACGGCTACCCGGACCTTGCGACCCAGGCGTTCACCGTCACCAACACCGTTCGCCGCTTCAACGCGATGGTGAAGGTCGAGGGCGGCGGCGAATCCGGGCAGATGGGGGCGATCTCCCACGGCATCTCGCGGGCCCTCCTCCAGGTCGACCCGGAGCACCGGGCGGCCCTGCGGAAGGCCGGCCTCCTCACCCGCGATCCGCGGGCCAAGGAGCGCAAGAAGCCGGGACTGAAGCGCGCCCGCAAGGCGCCGCAGTTCACCAAGCGCTAGCCGCCCGAGCCCCCGGGGACGCCGCGCCGGAGCCCTCGCTTGCATCCACGAAGGTGGGCCGGTAGCGCACACTACCCACGGAATGACGGCTGCGAACGACTTCAACTACAAGGTCGCGCTCGCCTCCGGGCTGCGTGACCTCCAGTCCGGTCGATTCCGGCAGGCGGAGGAGCAATTCCGCTACCTGGTGGCCCACTTCCCCGGGTCCGGGGGTGGGTATCGGGGACTGGCCAAGGTCCTCGTCGAGCTGGAAGACCGCGATGCGGCGCTCGCGACGCTTCGCGCCGGCGCGGCAAGCCTGGCCAAGGCCGGGGACCGCTCCGGCGGGATCGCCTTGCTGAAAGAAGCCATCCCCCTGGGTCCGATCGACGCCGCGGTCCACCGCCATCTCGCGGCCGCGCTCGGGCTCGCCGGCGACCAGGCCGCGGCGATCGCCGAGCAGCGGCGTTTCGCCCACGTGGCCATCGAGGCCGGCGATCGCGACGCCGCGCTCCGCGAGATCCGCTACGCGCTGGTGTCGAGCGGCGATGACCCGGCCCTGGTGAGCGTCGCGGTCGAGTGCGGGCTTCCGGTCGACGGATTCAGCCAAGCGCGCTCGTTCGCCACTCCAGAGCCCGTGCTCGTACCGGAGGAGCCGGCGCATAACTGGGCGCCGGCGCCGGCCGGTACGTCGACGGCCGGGACGTCGCCGGGTGATCGAAGCGCGCTCTTCGCCGCCCCCTCCCGGAGCGCCGCCGAGGATGCGCTGCCGCCCCCTCCGGTCCCCGCACCGGCCATCGAAGAGCGTCCCGACGAGAGCGCGGATGAGCGGGCTGCGCGATACATCGCCGCGCGCGATCCGCGCGCTGCGCAGGCCGCCCTCGTCGCCGCGCGGGAGTTCCTCACCGCCGGCCACACCCATGCCGCCTCGGATCTGCTGTTGCAGGTCATCGCCTCCGGTCTCGCCGACCACCAGGCCCAGCGGCTTCTGGTCGAGGTCGCGACATCGATCGGGAAGAAAGACGTGGCGCGCGCGAAGTGCGCCCTGCTCGCCGAAGCGCTCCGACTCGACGGCCAGGCCGAACTTGCCGTGGAAGTCGAGCGCCTCGCGCAGGCCGTCTAGATGGACCGGTTCTTCGACGAGCTCTTCGCGGTCCTGCGGACGCAGCGCTTCGAGTGGAAGAACATCCTCGACATCGCGATCGTCTTCGTCTTCATCTACTACGCGCTCGTCCTGATCCGGGGCACTCGTGCGGTGCAGCTCCTTCTCGGGGTGCTGGTGCTGTTCTTCATCTATGGCGTCGCGGTCCTCGCCGAGCTGAATCTGACGAAGCTCGTCCTTCAGGCGCTCGCGGTCGTCGCGGTCGTGGCCATCCCGATCGTGTTCCAGCCCGAGCTGCGGCGCGCGCTCGGCCAGCTCGGCCAGCTCGGACCGTTGAATCGGCTCCTCACGCCCACCGACGACGAGGAGGTCGACCAGGTGGTGGACGAGCTCACCCGCGCTGCACTGCTCATCAGCGGCGCGAAGCACGGCGCGCTCATCGTGGTCGAACGCGGCACCGGCCTGCAGAATTACAGCGAATCCGGGGTGCCGGTCAATGGAAAGCTGACCGCCGAGCTCCTGGCCTCGATCTTCATGGTCCGTTCGCCGCTCCATGACGGCGCGGTCATCGTGCACGGCGCGACGATCGTCGCGGCGGCGTGTCTTCTCCCGCTCGAGGAGACCCCCGAGCGCGCAGCCCACCGCTACGGGATGCGGCA
>JAYVCA010000094.1:0-7263 GCA_043750135.1 Chloroflexota bacterium
ACCCCGGCGGCCGCGATGACGATCACCAGCAGCGCCGTCTCGAGCGTCGTGCCGCGGACGAGCGCGCTCCGGTCCCCGCGCGGTCCGGCGCGGAAGAGATGGACCGCGCCGAACGCGAGGGTCACTCCGAGCAGCACGATCTTCACCAGAAGCGCGATGCCGTACGGCGTCTCGACCAGGTCCTGGAGCAGGACGAGCCGTTGGACGGCCTGGAGCGTTCCGGTCGCGATCAGCAGCGCGACCGATCCAAGCGCGACCATCGAGAACCGCCGCACGGTGCGCGCGAGCACCGCCGGCGCGAGCTCCGGCGCGCCGAGCAGCACGATCCACAACAGCGCAACGATGCCGCCGGACCAGGCCGAGATGCTCAACACGTGGACGTAGTCGAGGATGATCCCGGCCGGAAGACCGATCGCGGCGGCGTGGGACACCAGGGTCGCGCTCATCGCGGCCACGATGGCGGCGACCCCGGAGATCTCCCGCCGCGTGGTCAAGGCGGGCCGCGCCGCGAGCGCCATCCCGGCGATCGCGGCGCCGCTCAGCGCGCGGATCCCGAGCAGCAAGCCGAGCCGCGGCGGAACTCGTCCGCCCTGATCGAGCAGCAGCGCCGCCGCGCCGAAGACGATGAGCCCGCCGGCGACGAGGAACAGCGAGCGCTCGCGACGGCGCTCCGCCGGGGTCTCCGGGGCGCGCACGACGAGCGAAAAGAGCACCGTCCCGATGCCGAGCGCGATGCCGGCGTACGAGAGCAGCCTGCCGGTGAGCTCGAAGGGCGATGGCGGCGGCGACGCGTCTGGAACGTCGGCGAGCGACGGGAGCGGAGCGTTCCCGACGGCGAATGCGAAGGTGCCCTTGGTCTCGTGGCCGTCCACCGCCGAACGTGCGGTCCAGGCGACGGTGTATCCGCCGTCGCCGACCGGCTTGACGCCGACCCGCAGGCCATTCGGCTCGCCCGAAACTGCCGTGTCGGCGGTGTCGACGCGCCCGCCGTTCCCGTCCAGGACGGTGAGCGCGCTGCCGCGCGCGTCGGGCGGCTCGCTGAACGACATCCGGATCTCGGTCGGCGCCTTGAGCAGACGAGCGTCGGCCGCGGGGTTGCTCCGCACGTAGTTCGCATGCCCGTCGGCGGCGGCGGCACCCACCGCGATCCCCGCAAGGGCGAGGATCGCGGCGAGCAGGCCGCGCCTCATGCGCGCCGCCGTTGGCGCCGGTCGAGCGCGAGGGGGACCGCGACCGCGATGACGACCGCGACGGCGACGCCGGCGATGACCAGGATCCGCAGCTGATCGATCCCCGAGCGCAGATCGGCGAGCGTGCCGCCCAGGTCGCTGCCGCCGGGCACCTTGTCCGGGTATTGGAGGGCGCTCAGCCCTTCGACGTCGCCAAAGCGGTTCGGCCCGGATTCGAACTTCTCGTCGATGTCCTGGGTCCCGATCTTTCCGGTCAGGTGATAGATGTAGGTCCCCGGCTTCGTCGGGACGAACTGGCCGGCGTATGCGCCAGCCTGTCCGAAGCGCGCGGTGATCGTGAGCGGAAGCGGCGTCAGACCGCCGAAGCTCACGTCGGCCTTCAGGGTCTTCTCCACCCCTTCGACCGGCTGGTTGTTGGCGCGGGTGTCGGTGACGCGCACGTCGAGGCCGTTCGGCTGTCCGGCGTAGGCCGGCTCGGTGAGGAAGCCAACGACCAGCTGGTACGGGCCGACGGTGCGACGCTCATGCGCCGACACGGCGGTCGCCGAGAAGGCGAGCATCGAGACGATGACGGCGAGCGCTGACAGAACGCGGATGAAGCGGGACATCCGTGACATCCTGGATCTCCTTCGGCCGGTGCGAACTGAGGATCGATCCGACCTCATTCTGGGGGTACGCGAGCGGTACGCTCTGCGGATGGATCTCGGCGTCATCGGCCTGCTCCTTGGGATCGTCGCCCTGGGCTTCCGCCACGGGATCGACTGGGATCACATCGCCGCGATCACCGACATCACCAGCACGACGACCGCCGCCCACGGCGATCCAGATATCCCCGCCGCGGCGCCGATGCCGCCACACGGCCATGACGACGCCCTGCCGCTGCCGCATGCGCACTCGCACGCGCATGCGCCGGCGCTCCACGTCCTATCCGAATCGCGGTTCGCCCACGAGCAGCGCCACGCCATCGGGCTCGGGACGCTGTACGCGCTCGGGCATGCACTCGTCGTCGTCGTCCTGGGCGTCGCCGCATTGCTTCTCGGCGCGGTGCTGCCGGAGTGGGTCGACCCGATCCTCCAGCGCGTCGTCGGCGCCACCCTGGTGCTCCTCGGGGTCTGGGTGCTCATCTCGGTCGTCCAGTACCTGCGGGGCAAAGGCGAGTTCCGCATGCGCAGCCGCTGGATGCTGGTATTCGATGCGACGCGCTTCGCCTGGGACCGGCTGCAAGCGCGGATCCACGGCCACGAGCACCACGCGCCGCTGGCCCACGGATCGCAATACGGCCCGCGCACCGCGTTCGGGGTGGGCATGATCCATGGCGTCGGCGCCGAGACCGGATCGCAGGCGCTGCTCCTTGCCGGCGTCGCCGGCGTCTCCGGCGCTCAGGGGATCGCGATCCTCTTCGCGTTCGTCGTCGGTCTCCTCATCTCGAACACCCTCGTCGCGGTCGTGAGCGCCACCGGCTTCCTCGGCGCGCAGCGCCTGCGCCTGGTGTACCTGGTCGTCGGCGCGGTCGCCGGCCTGTCCAGCCTGGTGATCGGCCTCATCTTCATCGCCGGCGCGGGCACCGATCTTCCGGATCTCCAGGAGCTTGTGTTCGGCCGATAGACGCCGCCGGGCCCGTGGACGGTACCCTCGTCACCATGCGAGTCATCGTCCTGCTGTTGCTGACCGTCTCCCTCACCGGATGCACCGGTCTCTACACCGGGCGCGCCGGCTCGGTCGTCGACGCGCACGTCGTCCGCGTCGTCGAGCAGGGGACTCGGGCGGTCGGCGCGCCCGGGCTGCCGGGGCAGCCGTTCCAGCGGCTCGAGATCCAGCTCGATGGTGGCCTCTATCGCGGAGACGTCGTCACACTGGAGTGGGGCGGTCACAACGCGCTGAACGCGAACGGCCTGCTCGGGCCCGGCGACCGGGTGCTGGTCTCGCAGCGCCGGGACGGCGACGCGCGTCAGTACGCGATCGAGGACATCGTGCGGCTCCCGTCGCTCCTGCCGATCGCTGGGCTCCTCGTCGTCGCGCTCCTCATCGTCGCCCGCTGGAAGGGGCTCGCCGCGCTCGCGGGGCTGGCGATGAGCGTCGCGGTGTTCTTGCTGGCGATCGTGCCGGCGGTCCAGCGCGGCGAGGATCCGCTCGTCTCGACGCTTGTCGGCTCACTCGGGGTCGTCGGCGTGGCGGTGTTCGTGGTCCACGGCCTCAACCGGAAGAGCCTGGCGGCGCTGATCGGCACCGCGGTCTCGCTCGCCGCCGTCCTCGCGCTGTCCGCCGGCTCGCTCGTGCTCGCGCACATCACCGGCCTGGGCTCCGAAGAGGCGGTGTTCCTCGCCGTCGGGTCGGGCGGGACGATCGACCTGCACCGCCTGGTCCTCGCCGGCATCGTCGTCGGCTCGCTTGGGGCGCTGGTCGACATGGGCATCGGCCAGGCTTCGGCGACGATGGAGCTTGCCGCGATCGATCCCACCCTCGACGGACGGCGCCTGTACGCGAGCGCCCTCAATGTGGGGCGCGATCACATCGGCTCCCTGGTGAACACCCTTGCGCTCGCGTACTTCGGCGGCGCGCTGCCGTCCATCGTGCTGCTGTCGCTCGGCAACTCCCCGCTCATCCTCGCCCTCAACGGCGAGACGATCACCGGCTCGATCATCGCGATCCTGGTCGCGAGCATCGGCCTGGTCCTCTCGGTCCCGGTCACCACCGCGGTCGCCGTGGCCTTGGTCCCGCGTCGCGGATAGCCGCGGCGCTCCGGCCCCAGCCGCCGGCAGGGCTGGGCTGGCATCGGATGTGCGAATCGTCCCCCTCGTGAGCGAGACATGACCAGCGAGATGACCGAACGCGACGCTGCCACGGACCGGATCGCCCAGATCGAAGGCGAGCGCAATCCGCTCAAGCGCGTCGGGAAGGTGCTTGGGCCCGGCCTCATCACCGGCGCCTCGGACGACGATCCGAGCGGGATCGGCACCTATGCCGTCGCCGGCGCCACTCTCGGCCTGACCACCCTCTGGACCGCGCTCCTCAGCTTCCCGCTCATGGCCGGGGTGCAGAACATCTGCGCCCGGATCGGGCTCATCTCCGGCGTCGGCCTGGCCCGGGTGATCAAAGACCGCTATCCGCGCTGGATCCTGTATCCGGCGGTCTTCGCGCTCTTCGTGGCGAACACGATCAACGTCGGCGCCGATCTCGGCGCGGTCGCCGATGCGATCGGCCTCTTGGTCGGGGTCCACGCGGTCTGGCTGGTCATCCCGGTCGCCGCCGGGATCCTGGCGTTCCAGATCTTCGGCAGCTACCGGCTCATCGCGCGGGTCTTCAAGTACCTCACCCTCGCGCTGCTCGCCTATGTCATCGACGCGTTCGTCGTCCATCCGGATGTGCTGGAGACGCTGCGTGCGGCGGTCGTCCCCACGTTCAGCCTCGATCCCAAGTACGTCGCGACGCTCGTCGCGATCCTCGGCACCACGATCTCCCCGTATCTCTTCTTTTGGCAGTCGAGCGAAGAGGTCGAGGAGGAGATCGCCCAGGGCCGCAAGACCGAACGTGCCCGGAAGGGGGCAAGCCCCGCGGAGCTCCGCTATGCCACGATCGACGTGAATATCGGGATGGGTGCGAGCAACATCGTGATGTTCTTCATCATCCTCGCCACCGCCCTCACTCTGTTCAAGCACGGGAAGATGGATATCAGGAACGCGGCCGACGCGGCTGAGGCGCTGCGCCCGATCGCCGGCGATCTCTCCGGGATCCTCTTCGCCGGGGGGATGATCGGCGCGGGGCTCCTGGCCATCCCGATCCTGTCCGGCTCGGCAGCCTACGCGGTGTCGGAGACCTTTGGGTGGAACTCCGGGCTGGAAGAGCGGTGGGAACGCGCCCGGCCGTTCTACGGGGTCATCATCCTGGCGACGATCGTCGGGATGGCCATCAACTTCACCGGCATCGATCCGATCGACGCCCTCTTCTACACCGCGATCCTCAATGGGATCATCGCTCCGCCCCTGTTGGTCCTGGTGATGCTCGTCGCCCGGGATCCCAAGGTGATGGGGGATCAGACGATCGGCCCGCTCCTCACCACGCTCGGCTGGCTCGCGACCGCCGGGATGTTCCTCGCCCTCGCCGGCCTTGCCTACGCGACCTTCTTCGCCCCGTCCTAGTCGGTCGGTTCGACAGCCCCGCGTCGCGGCACCGATACTTGTCACCGATGACCGCGCTGCTCCAACGGCTCTGCCCGCGGCGCCGCGCGTGACCTTCGTCGTCGTCGCGGCGACGTTCTTCTCCACCCTCGGCGGGGGGCTCCTGGCGCTCCGCACCACCAAGCACCTCGGGGCGCTCATCGCCCTCGGCGCCGGCGTCCGGATCGGGGCCGCGTTCTTCGACCTGGCGCCGGAGTCGGCGCGAGAATTCGGCTCGATCGATCAGGCGATGTTCTTCGCCGGGATCGGCTTTCTGGCGTTCTATGTCCTTGAGCGCCTCACGCTCATCCACGTCGGCCATGAGGCCGGTCACCCGGTGGAGCGGCACGAGCACGTCGGCGCTCTGGGCGCCGGCGGCATGTCGGTGCACAGCTTCCTCGATGGGGTCGCCGTTGGCGCCGCGTTCCACGCCAGCCCCGAGCTGGGCGTCCTCGTCGCGCTCGTCGTCATCCTCCACGACTTCGGCGACGGGATCGCAACGGTCACCGTGCTGCTGGCGAACGATGGCTCGCGCGCGAGCGCCCTGCGCTGGCTGTTCGTCGACGCGCTCGCCCCCGTGCTCGGCGCCATCGTCGCGCTGTTCCTCACCATCGAGGGCCCGGTGCTGGGGGCGATCCTTGGCCTGTTCGTCGGCTTCTTCCTCTATGTCGGCGCCGCGGAGCTGCTGCCTGAGGCGCACCGCAAGGAGCGGGGCGGGATCGTGATGGTGGCGACGATCGCCGGCGCGGTCTTCATCTACGTGGTGACCCACGCGCTCGAAGGCGCGCTCTAGCGACGCTCTCCCCGCAGAGCGCGGCCGATGACGAACGGCGCAAGACCGCCCTGAACCACCAGCGTCACGAGCACGATCCCGAAAGCGATCTGCTGGATCTGCGTCCGCTGCGGGAGCGCCTGCGGCAACGAGAGCGCCGCGGCGAGTGCGATCGCGCCGCGGAGACCGGACCAGAACAGGACGTGGGCCCACCCCGGCGGGATCTCCGCGTGTCCAGCCGCGCGCCGGAGGGCGAGCGGCAGGTACACCATCACCGCCCGGGCGACGAGGACGGCGGCGGTGCCGGCTGCGATCGCTCCGGCGGCCGCAGGGAGCGCGGTGACGTCGATCGCGAACCCGATGGCAAGCAAGGTGACGACGGTGAGGACCACTGCCGCCCGGGTCCAGAAAGCGTCAAGCTCCGCGGTGTTCACCCCGCCTCCCAGGCGCCGCATTCGGCTTCCCAGGATGACTGCGCCCACGACCGTCGCCACGATCCCTGACAGTCCCAACAGGTCGGCGGCCTGATAGGCGCCGTACGCGAGGATGACCGAGATCGCCAGGCGGGCGAGACGCCCGCTCGCCGCGTTCATCGCTCGGCCCGCGACCCAGCCGGCGGCCGCGCCGAGGGCCACGCTGGCGGTGAGGATCGCGACGAAGCGCACCACGCCGTCGGCCACGCTCAGCCCCTTGCTGGCGGCCTCGAGCGCGAGGACGAAGAGCACCAGACCGGTGCCGTCGTTCAACAGGCTCTCCCCTTCGATGAGAGTGCGGAGCCGCCTTGGCACGGCGAGCCGCTTCATCGTGGCGACGACCGCGACCGGATCGGTCGCGGCCGTGATCGCCCCCAGCACGAACGCGAGCTCCGGCGGCATTCCGGTCCCGATGGTCAGGACCAGCGTCACCGCCCCCGCGGAGATGAGGACCCCGGGGACGGCGAGCGCGGCCAGGGGGCCAACGAGGCTCCGTAGGTCCCGAAGCTCGAGGGCGAACGCCGCCTCGAACACCAGCCCGGGCACGAGCACGCCGAGGACCAGGTCTGGAGTCACGCCGAGCCGGAGCACGGGAAAGGCGAGCGTTGCCGCCAGGCCGACCAGCACGACCGCGCTCGGCCAGATGCGGTGCACATCGGCGAGCCTATCTAGTC
>JAYVCA010000095.1:0-7078 GCA_043750135.1 Chloroflexota bacterium
GCTCGGGCTGCGTCCACCGGAGCACCTCTGGCCGGACCGCGGCGATGGGAATGCGTCGGTCTAGGACGCGCTCCGCAGCAGCTCGAGGAACTGATCGCCGTAGCGCTCGAGCTTGGTCGGGCCGACGCCGGAGAGCGCGAGGAGTGCGGTCGGCGTCGTCGGCACGCTGTCGGCCATCTGCCGGAGCACCGCGTCGCTGAACACGATGTACGCCGGCACGCTCTCGGCGTCGGCGATCGATTTGCGAAGCGTTCGCAGCCGTTCGAACAGCTCCGGGTCACGGACGGGGACCGGGACCGCCTTGGCGCCACGGGCGCCGCGCGGGGCCGCCACGCCGATGAGATCGGCGAGCGTCGCGCCGGCGCACCGGTCGCAGCTCGTGTCACACCGCTCGATGACCTCGTCGAAGTACGCGACGAGCGCCTGATGCCGGCAGCGCGCGCTCTCCGCAAGCTGGAACACCGCGACGGTGCGCTCGCGTGTGGCGGCGCGTACCGAGGGGTCCTCGATGTCGGCGAGGAACGCCTCGTAGCCGATGACCTCGGCCCACGAGTACATCAGGACGCAATCACTCTCAAGGCCGTCGCGTCCGGCACGACCCATTTCCTGATACCAGTTCTCCAAGCTGCGCGGCATGTCGCGATGGATGACGAAGCGAACGTTGCTCTTGTCGATCCCCATCCCGAACGCGACCGTCGCGACGATGACCTCGGCCTCGTCGCGGGCGAACGCATCCTGGCTCGCCAGGCGCTGCGCGTCGCCCAGACCAGCGTGATACGGGAGCGCGCGGACACCCTGCGTGCGCAGCCATGCGGTGAGATCGTCGACCGACTTCCGCGACAGGCAGTAGACGATCCCGCTCGATCCGGCGTGGGTCCGGATGAGCGCCAGGATGTCGGCACGGGTGTTCCGGCCCGCGCCCTTCTTCTGTGTCGTGATGCGCAAGTTCGGGCGGAAGAAGCTGCCCTTGAATCCGGCGGGCTTGCGCATCCCGAGCTCCTGCATGATGTCGCCGACCACGCGTCGCGTCGCGGTCGCGGTGAGGGCGAGGATCGGGACGTCGCCGAACTGGGCCTTGAGGCCGCGCAGCTGCCGGTAGGCCGGTCGAAAGTCATGACCCCATTGGCTGATGCAGTGCGCCTCGTCGACGACGATCAGGCGGACCCCGGCGCCGGCGAGGGTCTCGCGCAGCCCACCTTCGAGCGCCTCCGGTGCGACATACACGATGTCGATCTCGCCTCGGCGCAACGCCGCGATCCGCGCGCTCCGCTCGTCCCAGGTGAGCGTCGAGTTCAGCAGCGCCGCGCGGTACCCGTTCCGCACAAGCGCGTCGACCTGGTCCTTCATCAGCGAGATGAGCGGCGAGATCACGAGCACCGGCCCGGGGAGGATCTTGGCGGGGATCTGAAAGGTGAGGCTCTTCCCCGCCCCGGTCGGCATGAGGCCGATGCAGTCGCGGCCGGCAAGCACCGCATCGACGATCACACGCTGACCGGGGCGGAACTCGCGATAGCCAAAGACGGTCTCGAGGACCGCCTGCGGATCGTTGAAGCGCCGCGCCGGATCGAGCGTCTGCATCACTCCTGTATATATACGGCTACGGCAGGACGAGCCGGAAGATCCGCTCGCCGTCGATGACCTCGCCGGTCGGAACGAAGCCCAGCTTCTCGTTCACCCGCAGCGACGGCGCGTTGTCCGGGGTCACGCCGGAGACGAACACGGTGATCCCATGGTCGCGCCGAGCCCAGCCGAGCATCGCGCGCGCGACCTCGGTGGCGTACCCCAGATTTCGATGCTCGGGAAAGATCGTGTAGCCGGCCTCAGCCGCGTCTTCGAGACCCAGGTCGTTGATCCCGGGCGGGCCGTGGAAGTTCGCGTACCCGACCATCACCGATGGATCGCCGCGGCGGACGACGGCGCGGACCGACCAGGGCAGCCAGGCCGCATCGGTCCGGAGCTGGCGTCGACGGTACTCGAGCAGCTCGCGCGCGCGCCCATCGGGAAACCCATCAGGCACCGGGAATGGCGCGAGCCGACGGACCGCGGCGCGGTCGGCGGCGATGAGCGCGTCAAGCAGGTCCGCGGGCAGCGAGACGAGATCCAGTCGCGGTCCCACGATCGGCGAGATTGGCGGGATCGGCGCGGAGCGGGCCATCACGCGGACGCTACGCCACACCGCACACTTGTGGTCATGGGCGACTCCTGTGTCTTCTGCGCCATCGCCGCCGGCCGGATCCCGGCGCGGATCGTCCACGCCGAGAACGACTTGGTCGCGTTCCTCGACACCAGCCCGCTCCTTCCGGGACACATCCTCGTATTGCCGCGCGCGCACCACGAGACGATCGATGACCTCCCGCCCGCGCTCATCGGTCCGCTCTTCGAAGCGGTACAGCGCCTCTCCATCGCGGTGCAGGCCGCGATGCCCGCGGAGGGCTCGTTCGTGGCGGTGAACACCCGGGTGAGTCAGAGCGTGCCGCACCTGCACGTCCACGTCGTCCCGCGCCGAGCGAAGGATGGCCTGTTCTCGCCCAAGCTGGTCTGGCGCCGGCGGCCGTACCCCAGCGACGCGGAGGCCGATGCCGTCGCCGATCGGATCCGGGCGGCCTTGGCGCTCCCGGGAGCCTCCTGAACGGTCTCGGACGGACCATTTCACAAGTTCTTTACGCCCCAGGCGGGGGTTGACGGCACCAGGGTGCCGCTGATGCGATACCACTAGCAGATGGAACCGCCAGCGCCCGTCCCCTCCCCGGCCCGCTCCGGCCTTCGCCGGCGCCAAGTGCTCGTCGGCGCGGGCCTCGCTGCCGGCGCGCTCGGCGCGACGCGTGTGCTGGGCCTGGGCCCACTGGGGATCCCCGGGCTTACCGCCGCGGCGGCGCTCGAGGGCGAGACCATTGCCACGACGGACTGGGTCAGCCCGCTCGATCAGCCCGGCGCGCAGGTCGGGCACCTGCTCCGCCGCACGACCTTCGGCGCGACGAAGGCGCAGCTCGACGCGGCGCGCGCGGACGGCTTCCGCCGGACCGTCGACCGGCTCATCGAGACGCCGGCCGTCGCACCGAAAGAGCTTCCCGGGGCGGAAGATGCCACTGGGGACAAGGCCATCAATATCGCCGCGCTCCAGTCCTGGTGGATCGACCATCTGCTCGCCACGCCGACGCCGTTCGCCGAGCGGATGACGTTCTTCTGGCACGGCCACTTCACCAGCGACTTCCGCAAGGTCTCGGGGCAGACGCCCTACCTGTACTGGCAGAACGTCACCTGGCGAAGGATGGCGCTCGGCGAGCTGCGGGAAATGGTCCTTCAGGTCACCACCGACCCGGCGATGCTTCGCTACCTCGACCTCGGCCAGAGCACCGGGAAGAGCCCGAACGAGAACTACTCGCGCGAGCTGATGGAGCTCTTCACCATGGGCGCCGACACCTTCACCGAGAGTGACGTGCGCGGTGCGGCGAAGGCGCTGGCTGGCTGGCGCGAGCCGATCACTCCGGCGATGTCCGAGTACCAGCTGAAAAAGGCGCTCGAGCGCAACCCGAAGGCGAAGGCGATCACCCCGGACACCGTGAAGACCGGCGTATTCGAAAAGACGCGTGCGTTCACCGGCCCGGTCGCGTTCCTCGGCGAGACCCGCCAGTGGAGCACCGACGCCGTGGTGGACAAGATCCTCACGCAGGACTCGGTCGCTCCATTCATCACGACCAAGATCCTCCGTGAATTCGTTGCTCCCGATCCCTCCGACGCATACGTGAAACGCATCGCCGACGGATTCCGCAAGAGCCGTTACGACACCAAGACGCTCCTGCGGGATGTTCTCACCAGCCCGGAGTTCCTCGAGCCGACTTCGTACCGCGCGCTGGTGAAATCCCCAATGGAGTTCATGGTCCACGTCGCGCGCGCGCTCGAGACGCCGGCCCTGTCCAAGTCGATCGCGCAGACCGGCGCGTCGATGGGGCAGAGCCTCTATGACCCGCCGTCGGTCGGTGGCTGGCCGACCAACGCCTCGTGGGTGTCGAGCGCGAACGTCCTGGCTCGGGTCAATTTCATCGTGTCGACCCTCACCGGCATGCCGAAGGCGCCGGCGTTCGGCAACGCGCATCAGACGCTCATCGAGGGGATCGTCGGCCCCAAGACCGCCGAGCTCCTGAACGCCGCGACCGACGACCAGACACGCTGGCTCATCCTCCTAGCTTCGCCAGAGTTCCAGCTGAAATAGGGAGGAGGCGAACACGATGGCCATGCAGAACGTCGGCATCGACAAGATCTCACGGCGCGACTTCCTGGAGAAAGGCCTCATCTTCGGCGCGGGCGCACGCGGACTCGCCGCGGGCTACGCCGCCGTCCCCGATGTCTTCGCCAAAGCCGTCTACGGCGCGAAGGCCGCTGGGGTGCAGAACGACAGGGTGCTGGTGATGATCCAGCTCGGCGGCGGCAACGACGGTCTGCAGACGGTCATCCCGCTGAGCGACGCCAAGTACCGCGACCTCCGGCCGACCCTGGGCAAAGAGGCCGACGCGGCCCTGCCGCTCGATCGGGACCATGGGCTGCACCAGAGCCTCGCCGGGATCAAGAAGCTGTACGACGGCGGGAAGGTCGCGATCGTCCAGGGTGTCGGGTATCCCAAGCCGAGCTTCTCGCACTTCGACTCGATCCGGGTGTGGGAGACGGGTGATCCAACGCGCCGGCAGCAGGACGGCTGGCTGGGCAAGACGATCGAGAAGAACTACGACTCCGCCGGACACCCGCTCGTCGGCTGCGCCACCGGGACCACCTCGACCCCCGGCGCGCTCCGCGACCTTCAGGCGACGCTCACGGTCATCAACGATCAGTCGTCGTTCAAGTTCCAGGGTAATGGCGACAACATGGATCGGGTCATGGGCACGCTCTACACCGGGACGCCCGGGATCTACGGCGCGCTCTTCGACACGGCGATGTCGACGGTCCGGGACACCGTCGCCCAGCTGAAGACCTCAGCCGCGAAGTACACGCCCAAAGCGACGTATTCGGACAACGCGAGGCTCGTGTTCAGCTCGAAGAACCAGCTCGCCGCCGCCCTGCAGCTCGCGGCCGAGCTCATCGTCACCGGCACCGGCGTGAAGGTCCTGCACGTGACCCTGGGTGGCTTCGACACCCACTACACCGAGCAGAACCGGCACGCCGCGCTCATGAGCTACCTCGACGCGGCCGTCTCCGCCTTCCACGCCGACCTCACCGCCTACGGCATGGCCGACCGGGTCATCATCGCGACCTGGTCGGAGTTCGGCCGCCGGCCGAATGAGAACGCCTCGGGCGGGACCGATCACGGCACGTCATCGCCGATCCTGATCATCGGCGATCCGGTGAAGGGCGGGCTCTACGGCGAGCGCGCGAGCCTGAGCAAGCTCGATGCGCAGAACAACCTCGCCTACACCGTCGACTTCCGCTCGGTGTACCAAGAGATCCTCACCTCGCATCTGAAGGTCGACGGTCCGGAGGTCCTCGGTCAAAGCTTTGAGCGCCTGCCGTTCATCGGCGCGGCCTGATGGCCGCATCGTTGCCGGCATGGTCGCTCAAGCTCGGCGCGGCATGCATCACCCTGGCCGCGCTCGCCGGTTCGCTCGAGTACGCCGGCACCCACGTGAAGAATGTGGCCGCGCCGCTCCAACCGCCGGTCGCGGACAAGCCGGCGGCCACCGCGAGCCCAAGCCCCAGCCCGGCGACGTCGATCGGACCGCTCATCACCGTGCGCCCGGGGCAACGCACCGCCTCCCCGGGCAGCGCCGCGCCGCGTCTGAGCCTCGAGCCCGGCGTGCGCACCGCGACGCTCGCGCCGCTCACCTTCACCCACGTATCCTGACCGGCCGTGGATCCGCAGCTGCTCGTCTGGATCATCGCCCGGGCCGCCGGCCTGGCGTCGTATACCGCGCTCTGCCTCGCGGTGCTCTCCGGGATCGCGCTGCGCACCTCGGTCCTCGACTTCCTGGCGAAGAACCGCGCCCTTCGTGCGCTGCACGACTGGATGACCTGGCTCTGGATCCCGCTCGGAGCGCTGCATGTCGTCGCTCTCGTGCTCGACCGGACGGCGCTCATCCGGCCGCTCGACGCGTTCGTGCCGTTCCAGGTGAGCTACGGCGCGATCGCCATCGGCCTCGGTACCGTCTCGCTCGATCTCATCCTGATCGTCGTGGTGAGCAGCTGGCTCCGCCGTCGGATGCCTGACCGGATCTGGCGCTGGATCCACCGCTCGAGCTACGTCGCGTTCGTGACCTTGTTCCTCCATGCGGCCCTGTCGGGGACCGATTTCGACGCGCCGCTCATCTCGGCCCTCTCCTGGGGCGCCGCGCTGGGGATCGGGCTCCTCGGCCTCTCCCGGATCGTGTTCGGACGCCTGCCCGAGTAGAGAGCCGGGCGCCATCACCGCTTCCAGATAGGCTCGTCGCCTGTCACATTCCGGATGCCGGCGGTGCTCAATGGGTAGAACAGATGGAAGCTCGGTCGATGCCCTTCCCCGCTGAGCGCGCGCGGCCCGCCGTCGGACCGTTGCCCGCGGCGTTCGAACGCCTGTTCCTCACCGAATATGCCCGCGTGGTGCGGATCGCCTACCGCGTGCTCGGCGAGCGGGATCAGGCCGAGGACGTGGCCCAAGAGGTCTTCCTCGCCTTTCACCGCCAGCACCCGGCCGATGCGGCATTCGCCGCAGCCTGGCTGCATCAGGCGGCGGCGCACACCGCGCTCAACGACGTGCGCAGCCGCTCGCGTCGCGTGATCCGCGAGTCGGTGGCCGACGTGGCGGCGGATCCTGACCCCGAAGCGGCCGCACTCGAGCGCGAACGCGGGCGCGAGGTCCGGGCGGCGCTCGCGCGGCTCCCGGCGGCGAGCGCCGAGCTGCTTGCGCTCCGTTACAGCGGACTGTCCTACGCGGAAGTCGCCGCGGCATGCGGCATCAAGGCCGACCAGGTCGGCACTCGGCTACGGCGGGCGCAGGACGCGTTCCGCAGGGAGGTCACTCGATGACACAAGAACATGACCACGGTCGCAGCGAGGAGCTGCTGGCGATGCCAGCGCTCGATCTCGACGCCGGGGCCGCGCTCGCGCGGCTTCGGGA
>JAYVCA010000096.1:0-10660 GCA_043750135.1 Chloroflexota bacterium
GGACTTACATACTTACGAAATAGCGAAACGTAAGCATGAGGTGGCAAGATGAGCGAGCAGGATGACATCAAGGGCTGGGTGATCGGCCGTGTCCCGGCCGAGTGGTTCAGCGGCACCCCGGAGGTCTCGGTCGACCGGGAGGAGATCCTGGTCGTTGGCCCACTGGCCGAGGTGAAGATCGACGGGACCGAGCAGACCGCCGCTGCGGCACGCGACGGACGGGTGAAGCAGCACCGCGAGACGACCCGGCAGGCCCGGATGGCGATCGCCGACGAGGCCGAGCAGCGGTTCGGTCGGACGATCTCCTGGGGTGTGAAGTACGGCGAGAAGACCGAGCTGTTCACGCACCTGTCGATCCCGGTGATGACCCGGCTCCGGCAGCCCGAGCGGCAGATCCTCGATGCGTTGGTGGAGGCCGGGGTGGCCCGCAGCCGCAGCCACGCGCTCGCCTGGTGCGTCCGCCTGGTCGGTGAGCACACCGGCGATTGGATCAACGAGCTGCGGGAAGCGGTGGCCAAGGTGCACCAGGTGCGAGACGGCGGCCCGCTGAACTAACGGCAGCGGTCCGCCTCGATGGGGGCTCCTTCGCGATCGCGCCCCCCGCTACGCTGCGGCGGATGAGCGTCGCATTCCTGCTGGACGTCGATAACACGCTGCTCGATAACGACGCGGCCAAGGCGGCGATCGCCGCCGGGGTCGCCGCATGCGCCTCTGCGGCCGACAGCGCGCGCTTCTGGCAGGGGTATGACCGGGTGCGCGACGCCGTCGGGTACGTCGATCTCCCCGCTACCGTGGCGCGATTTCGCGACGGCGGTGGGGACGAGCGCTGTGCCGACGCGATCAACGAGCTCCTCGCGCGGCTGCCTTACGCGGACTACGTGTATCCCGGCGCGCTCGCCGTGCTGCGGCGGTTGCGCGAGCTGGGCCGTGTCGGACTTCTGTCCGATGGCGACCCGGTGTTCCAGCCGGAGAAGATCAGGCGCGCCGGGCTCGCTGCCGCGGTCGATCTGGTCTTCGTACAGGCGCATAAGGAGCGCGAGCTTGCCGATGTGCTCGCCCGACTCCCGGCCGACAGACACGTGTTCGTCGATGACCGTTCGTCACTCCTGGGTCGCATCAAGAGGCGGCTGGGCGCGACGGCGGTGACCGTCCACGTCCTCCAGGGTCACTACGCGGCGGAGGTCGCCGAGCCCGCCCCGGACTACACCATCGACCGCATCGCCGATCTTGCCGCACTCGTTGACGCGCTCTGAGCATGCTGGCCACCGGGCGGGTCTCGACAGCTGGGTCCGCTAGGCGACCGAGCGGCTCTCGCTGCCGAGCCGCGCCTCCAGCACCCGGAGAACGCGCTGCTCCTCGGGGCTGAGGCCATTCCGCTCCGCGAGGGTGTCGACGCGGGTCCGGGGCGACCGGAGCAGCGATCCGTCGAGATAGGCATCGAGCACCGCAGGGTGGATGTAGCAGGCGCGGCAGACCGCGCGGGTGTTGCCCAGGCGCTTCGCGACCGCCTCAATGGCCGTAAGCACGCGTCGCTTCGCCTCGGCCTCCGACTCGTACGCCTCGAGCTCCTCGAGGGCTCGAACGGCGAGCACCGTGCCGGCCCAGGTGCGGAAGTCTTTGGCCGTGAAGTCGTCGCCGGCGACCTCCCTGAGATACGCGTTCACATCGTCCGAGCCGATCCCGCGGGGGACCCCATCGTCGTCCAGGTACTGGAAGAGGTCCTGTCCCGGTAGCTCCTGACAGCGGATCACGACCGGCGCGACGCGACGGTCGTGGACGTCGACCTCGTGCTGCACCCCGCTCTTTCCGCGGAAGCGGAACAGGATCGTTCCGCCAGAGACGTCGACGTGCCGGTTCTGCATGGTGGTGAGGCCGAAGGAGCGATTCTCCTTCGCATACTCGTCGTTCCCGACCCGGATGAGCGTGCTTTCGAGAAGCCGAACGACCACGGCGAGGACGCGGTCCTTGGGAAGTCCGGGCCGGCGAAGGTCGGCATCGGTGCGCTCGCGGATGCGCGGCAGGGCTGCGGCGAACTCGATCATCCGGCCGTATTTCGTGCTGTTCCGCACCTCCCGCCACCGCGGGTGATACCGGTACTGCTTCCGGCCGCGCGCGTCGCGACCAGTGGCTTGGATGTGGCCGAGCGGATTCGGGCAGATCCATACGGCGGTCCAGGCCGGCGGGATCGCCAGCGTCCGGATCCGGCGCAGCTCGCCGCGCTCGCGGATGAGCACGCCGTCGCCGTCGTGGTAAGCGAAGCCCTTCCCGGCCCGCTTGCGGGTGATGCCGGGCGCATCGTCGGTGACATACCGCAGGCCCGCGGTCTTCGCCGCGTCGATCGCGTCGGCGCTGGGCGAGGTGGCGCCGACGGCTTGCATGACTGCCAAGGAAGCATCGGTCGTGCCACGGTGTTCAATAGACGGACATCCCGCCGGAGGACCGCACCTGGATAACCTGGATCGCGAGCGTTTCAGCACCGGCCTGACCTACGACGAGTACAAGTCGCGGATGACCCGGAACCGGGAGAAGCTCGAGGCCAACGAGGCCGCAGTGCACCTGTCGGACGAAGACCTCGCCGCGTTCCGCCGACTGCCTGGGCCGGTCCACGTCGTCGCGCTGGCCGAGGATTGGTGCGGCGATGTCCTCGCCAACCTGCCGGTCATCGGGGTGCTGGCCCGTGAGAGCGGCACGCTGGACCTTCGGGTCTTCCTTCGCGACGAGAACAAGGACTTGATCGGGCGCTGGCTCAATCAGGGGCTCTACGAGTCGATACCGGTCTTCGCGTTCTTCGACGACCGTTTCGCCGAGATCGGCGTGTTCATCGAGCGTCCCGCATCGGTCACCGCCGAGCGGAAGGCCCGTCGCGAGGCCATTCACGCGGCGGATCCGGCCTTCGGAGCGCCCGACGCGCCGATCGATCAGCTGCCCGATGAAGTGCGGGCGCGGCTCTCCGCGGCCATCGCGAAGATGCGCGAGGATCTGGTCCCCTGGGCGAACGCCGAAGTGGTCAAAGAGCTGCGGTCGATCGCGGAGCGAGCGCCCGCGCTCACGTGAGCGACGCCGTGCGCGTGCGCATCACGTACTGCGTCGAGTGTGGCTATGAGGTCCAGACCCTCGATCTTGCGCGGGCGCTCATGCTCGAGTTCGGGGGACGGCTCGCTGCGGTCGAGATCATCCCGTTCGCGGACGGCACGTTCGACGTGCGAGTCGGCAACGACCTCGTCCATTCCATGGTCCGCGACGGCGGGTTCCCGGAGACCCAGACGATCATCGGCAAGGTGCGGCTGGCGCTCGGCGGAGGATGACCCGGCCGCATACTTAGCCCATGACCCCCCTCGCCTCGAGCGCCACCGCCGACACGTTCGGCCGGCCGCTCCACGACCTGCGGATCTCGGTGACCGACCGATGCAACTTCCGCTGCGTCTACTGCATGCCCAAGGAGATCTACGGGAAGGGCTATCAGTTCCTGCCCAAGGATCAGCTGCTCACGTTCGAGGAGCTCGGCCGGCTCGTCCGGATCTTCGCCACGCTCGGGGTCCAAAAGATCCGGCTCACCGGCGGCGAGCCGCTCATGCGGCGGGGCCTCGAACACCTGGTCGCCGACCTTTCGACGATCCCAGATCTCGACCTCACGCTCACCACGAACGGCTCGCTCCTGGCCGCGCAGGCCGCGGCGCTCAAGGCCGCGGGGCTGACGCGGGTCACCGTGAGCCTCGACTCGTTGGACGACGCGGTGTTCAAGTGCATGAATGACGTCGACTTCCCGGTCGCTCGCGTGCTCGAGGGGATCGACGCGGCGAAAGCCGCGGGCCTCGAGCCGATCAAGGTGAATATGGTCGTCCGGCGTGGCCTCAACGAGGACAGCATCGTTCCGATGGCGAAGTACTTCCGCGAGCAGGGCCAGATCCTGCGCTTCATCGAATACATGGACGTCGGGCACACGAACGGCTGGAAGCTCGACGACGTCGTCCCGGCGCGCGAGATCGTCCGCCGCATCGACGCCGAGCTGCCACTCGAGCCGGTCGATCCGAACTATCGCGGTGAGGTGGCGGCGCGCTGGCGGTATCGCGACGGCTCCGGTGAGATCGGGGTCATCGCTTCCGTGACGCAGCCGTTCTGTGCCGACTGCACCCGGGCCCGGCTCTCGGCCGAGGGTGGGCTCTACACCTGCCTGTTCGCGACCGCCGGGCACGACCTCCGCGGACTTCTGCGGGCTGGCGCCTCCGACGAAGCCCTGCGCGACGCGATCGACGCGGTGTGGCACGCCCGGGCCGATCGCTACTCCGAGCTGCGCTCGGGCGAGACCGTCGGGCTGCAGCGGATCGAGATGTCCTTCATCGGCGGCTAGGACGAACACGCGGGCGTCGTCCTAGGGTCGCTCCGTCCTAAGTCCGCTCAGGGTCGAAAAGGTCGGCGTCGGGGTGGTGGCCGGTCCGTACGAGGGCGGCGAGGATCGCGCCGGCGGCCAGGGCGAAGCCGTTCCCATGACCGGTGAAGCCGCCGCAGACGAACAACCCGTCTGCCCGCCGTCCGATGTACGGAAGCCCGTCGTGCGAGAAATCCATCGTCCCGCCCCAACGGTGAGTCACCGGTGCGGTGATGCCCTCGGAGCGAAGCCAGGCCTCGAGCGCATCCTGGATCACCGGGGTCGTCGCATCGTCCTCCCCGACTTCCGTTTCGAGGGCGAGGTCGCGCCAGCCTCCGACCAGGACGCTCCCGTCGGCAGCCTGACGCCAGTAGCGGTAGCCCCGGTGCGCGTAGGTCGGCCGCGGGAAGCGGTGCGGGATCGGTGCTGTCGCGAGCATCTGTCCGCGGACCGGCCGGATCCGAGCGGCCGCGAGATGCGCGGTGTAGCCGCCCGTGCAGAGGACGACGCTGCCCGCGCTCACGCGGCCGCGTGCGGTCCGGACGGTGGCCGGGGCGACCGCGGTGACCGGTGTCGCGGCATGCACCCTCGCGCCGCGCGTCGCGGCCGCGGCGGCCAGGCCGCGGACGAAGCGGACCGGGTCGAGGCAGCCGTCGTCGGCGAACGTCGCCCTTCGTCCGATCGGATCGAGCTCGGCGCGGACCCCGTGCGCGGAGAGTTCGTGCGCGCTTGCCACGAGCTCCGCCCACTCGGTCTCGTCGCGGGCGAGCTGGTCGGAGCCGTCCCAGCGGTCGTCGCAGTCGATGCCGTCCTCGGCGATCGCCGCGCGGATGAGCGCCCGATCGGCGAATGTGATCCGGAAGATCCGCATCGCCCGCTCGGGACCGTAGCGGCGGCAGGCCGCGACGTAGCTTTCGGCCACGCCACCCAGCACGAAACCGGCGTTGCGGCCGCTTGCGCCGGTGGCGAGATGGTCGCGTTCGAGCAGAAGGACCGATGCACCTTCACGCACGAGGGCGTAGGCGCAGGCGACCCCGGCGATCCCGCCGCCGACGATCGCGACGTCGGCGGTCGCGTCTCCGTCGAGCGGGTCCGGTCGCAGCCGTGCCGCGTCACGCGCCAGCCAGAAGCTGGTGGTCACCGGACCGGCTGCGCGACCCTCCCGAGCGCAGCCTCGAGCTCATCGGCCATCCGCTCCGCCGTGGCGGCGTTGATCCGGAGCCGTTCGGTCGCCTGAGCGACGGTCGCCTGAGTGTCCGGAGTGACGTGCGTCCGGAGGAAGCTCGTCGCCTCGGTGGCGATCGCGCGGGGGCTGAGGAGGCTCACTGCGACCACGACCCGCTGCTTGAGCAGCGGATCCATCTTCACGATGTGCGTGTCCCACCCGGACTTGATCGCGCCCCAGCCCGCGGTCCGGCCATGCCGAGTTCCCAGGAGCCGGACGAGCAGCAAGCCCCGATCCTGGTCGCGGATGAGATCGCTGAAGATCACAGTGCTGGTACGGGCCGCCAGCGAGGGCTCCTCGAAATCGGTGAGGGCCGCGCGGAACCGTGCCTCCTCCTGGGCATCGGTCTTGGCCACCGCCTGCATCCGCTCGACATAGCGGTCGTACAGCCCGGTGTCGCCTCCGGCAGCGGCGACCGAAGCGATCGCCCCAGCCACGTCCGGACCGAGTCGGGCGGTGCCGTCGAGGTGCCGTTGGATCCGGCTCCGGGCTTCGGAGCGCACATCGGCGGCGGCGGCGGTTCGCCCGAGGGAGAGGATGACGATCTGGCGCACCTCGCGCTCATCTGGCGTGTCGGTCGTACGTGGGTCCCAGCCCAGCCGCTCCAGCTCGGGTCGGAAGATCCGCTCGACGAGTGCCCGGAATGGCGCCGTTGTCGCCGGACGGATGGCGTGGTTCCCGATCCAGCTCAAGATCTCGGCGAGCAGGCGAAGCACCTCCAGGTCGGCTTCGCCGCGCAAGGCGTCGACGAGCTCCAGCGCCTGCCCGAGGGTCGCCTTATCGGCGCGGGCAAGGGCCCACTGGTTGTCCAACAGCGCCAGACGCTCCTCCGGGGCAAGCGAGCCGATACCCGAGGCGAGAAGCGCGACCGACCGGTCGTCGAGGGCGGTCCGGTAAAAGCCCGCGCCCGCGGCGTTCGGGTAGTACCAGACCGCACCGGGAAGATGGACGGCGCCAGTTCGCTCGGCAAGCAGGTGGCGAGCCTCAAGCACCGCACCGTCGCGCGTGCCGTAGCGGAAGACCATCGGGACCGGCCAGCTCTGCCCCGTCGGCACGGCCCCGGGGTCGCCGAAGAACCGCTCCTGCTCGAGCTCGACGGTCAGCCCACCGTCCGCTTCGCTGACCGCGCAGCGCACCATCGGGTGGCCGGGCTCGGTGATCCAGGCGCTGGCCAGACCGGTGACGTCGCGGCCGGACGCTTCATCGAGGGCCTGCCAGAAGTCCCCAGCCGTCGCATTCGACCACTTGTGGCGATCGAGATAGATCCGGACTCCGCTGCGGAAGTCCTCCTCGCCGAGGTAGTTCTCGATCATCCGAAGCACGCCCTGACCCTTGTTGTACGTCACCGCGTCGAAGCGCTCGTTCGCCTCCTCGACGTTTTTCGCCTCCATCGAGATGGCGTGGGTCGAGGCCAGTGAGTCGAGGCTGAAGGCCGGTGTGTTCTGGGCGACGACGTCGCGCAGAAAGCCCCATTCCGGGTTCAGCGCTGCGGTGCACTTCTCACCGACGAAGCTCGCGAACGATTCGTTGAGCCAGATGTCGTTCCACCAGGCCATCGTGACGAGGTCGCCCCACCACATATGCGTGAGCTCGTGGGCCGCCACGCTGAACACCGCCTTGAACGTCGCGATCGACGCGGTATCCGCATCCGCGGCAAGGAGCGTCGTTCGGTAGGTGATCGCGCCAGGGTTTTCCATCGCCCCGGCCTCGAAGTCCGGGATGCCGATCGCGTCGACCTTGCCGAACGGATACGGGATGCCGGTGTAGGCCTCGAGGTATTCGACCGCACGGACGTGGCTGTCCCGGGCGTAGATCGCCTGACCGGCCGTCCCAGGGGGGAGCCACACGCGACACTCGACCCCGGTCTTCGTCGTTGCCGGCGGGGTGGCCTCGTACGGTCCGACGGTGAATGCCAGGAGGTAGGAGGAGATCGGCGGGGTCTCCGCGAACTCGGTCAGCGTCCGGCCCGCGCCGGCATCGCTCGTTCTGGCGATCGGCATGTTCGCGATCGCGACGAGCGACGCTGCGTGGGTGAGCGCGAGCGCGAAGCGCGCCTTGAATTCCGGCTCGTCGAAGCACGGGAAGGCGCGACGTGCGTCCGCAGCCGCGAACTGGGTGGCCGCGTACCGCTCGCCCGGCCGTGTCGAGCGGTAGAGACCGCGCAGCTTCTCGAGGATCGTTCCGGTCCAGTGCAGCTCAATGGTGTGGTCCCCGGGCCGCAGCTCCGCATCCAGCGTGATCGTCGCCGTCTCGGAAGCGGTGTCGTACGCAACGGTCGTGATCCCGTCTCCGGTCGCGATCGCGAGATCGACGCTGTGGAGGACGAGCGTTCGCGCCGGTCGGTCGAGATGGAACGCGATCGTCCCGCTCCCGCGGAAGGACCAGAGATCCAGATCAAGGTCGAAGCGCAGCTCGTAGCGAGCCGGCCGGACGTCCTTGGACAGTCGGAAATCGTTCACTCGGGCCCTCCCACGCGACTGCCGGAAAGCGTACCGGAGGCCGGGCTGGTACGGTGAATGCCCCATGCCGCCGCAGTTCATCTACACCATCAAGGACCTCAAGAAGGTCGTCCCAGGCAGTCAGCGCGAGATCCTGAAGGGGATCTATCTCGCGTTCTACCCGGGCGCCAAGATCGGTGTTCTCGGCGCGAACGGCGCCGGCAAGAGCACGCTCCTGCGGATCATGGCCGGACTTGACCGGGAGTTCCAGGGTGATGCGCGGCTCACCCCGGGCTACACCGTCGGGATGCTCGCGCAGGAGCCGGCCCTGGATGCGGCGAAGGACGTGCGCGGGAATGTCGAGGAGGGTGTCGCCGCGCAGCGAGCGGTGCTCGACCGTTTCAACGCGCTCTCGGCGAAGTTCGGTGAAGAGCTGTCGCCGGAGGAGATGGAGCGCGTTTCCGATGAGTTCCAAAAGACCCAGGATGAGATCGAAGCGAAGGGCCTCTGGGACCTCGATTCGAACGTCGACTTCGCCATGGACGCGTTACGCCTCCCGCCTCCCGATCAGGCCGTGACGACACTCTCCGGTGGCGAGCGGCGGCGCGTTGCGCTGTGCCGGCTCCTCCTCTCGAAGCCCGACCTCCTGCTCCTCGACGAGCCGACGAACCACCTCGATGCCGAATCGATCGCCTGGCTCGAGCGGTTTCTCAAGGACTACACGGGCACCGTCGTCGCGGTCACCCACGACCGGTACTTCCTCGACAACGTCGCCGGCTGGATCCTCGAGCTGGACCGCGGGCAGGGGATCCCGTGGGAGGGGAACTACAGCTCCTGGCTCGGCCAAAAGCGCAAGCGGCTCGCCGACGAGGAGAAACAGGAATCGGCGCGCCAGCGCACCCTCGCCCGCGAGGCCGCCTGGGTCGCGCTCTCGCCCCGGGCCCGGCAGGCGAAGAGCAAGGCCCGCATCCAGGCCTACGAGAAGCTGTTGTCCGATGACCCCGAGGAGCGCGAGCGCGACCTCGAGATCAGCATCCCGGCGGGTCCCCGCTTGGGCGATATCGTCGTCCAGTCCGACGGCCTGCGGAAGGGCTACGGCGACACCCTGCTGTTCGACGACCTCACCTTCAGCCTTCCGCGCGGTGGCATCGTGGGGATCATCGGCCCGAACGGGGCGGGGAAGACGACCTTGTTCCGGCTGATCACCGGCGAGGAGCAGCCCGACGGCGGGACCCTCCGGATCGGCGAGAACGTCCAGCTGGCGTACGTCTCCCAGAGCCGCGACAGCCTCGATCCGGCGAAAACGGTGTGGACCGAGATCGCCGGAGGGCAGGACACGGTCATGGTCGGCGCGCGACCGCGGAATGCAAGGGCCTATGTGGCCTCCTTCAACTTCCGCGGCACCGACCAGCAGAAGCGCGTCGGTGACCTATCGGGCGGCGAGCGGAACCGTGTTCATCTGGCGAAACTGCTCAAGACCGGAGGGAACGTTCTGCTGCTCGATGAGCCGACGAACGACCTGGACCTGCAATCGCTCGAGGTGCTTGAGAACAGCATGATGGAGTTCCCGGGCGCGCTCGTGCTCGTGACGCACGACCGCTACCTGCTCGAGCGCGTCTCGCAGCGCATCCTCGCGCTCGACGGCAAGGGCCACGCGAACTTCTACGCCGACCTCTCTCAGTGGGAGGCCGCGCGCGAGGAGTCCGACTCGCTCGGCGTCTCGCATAAGGTCGCGCCCGCCGAGCCCGTCGATCCGAAGCTCTCGCCTCAGGAAGCGAAGGAGCTCCAGAAGATGGAGGCGAGCATCAAGGCCGCGGAGAACGACGCCGCGCTCGCGCGCGCCGCGCTGGAGGATCCCGCGGTCGCGACGGACGCTCCGGAGCTCATCAAGCGGCAGGTGCGGCTCGACGAGGCCCGGCAGTCCGTCGAGGCGCTGTTCAAGCGCTGGAACGAGCTCGAAGCGCGGCGCTGACTGAGCTATACTTACATTAATGCGCTCGCGCGGCCTCGCCTTTATCCTTCTCCTTTCCTTCGCCGCGGCTTGCGCGGATGACTCGACGTCCGGGCGCGAGGAGCGCCTCCTGCGCGCCGCTCGACAGGGCGACCTCAAGACGGTGTCCTCCCTGTTGGACTTCGGCGCGGACATCGAGACGGCCAATCCGGGGAACGGCTGGACGCCGCTGTTCTGGGCGGCGGTCAAGGGCAATGCTCCGGCGATACGCCTTCTGCTCGCCCGCGGGGCCCGGATAGAGGCCCGGGACACCAGGGGCCTGACCCCTCTGATGGCCGCGGCGCGCTGGGGAAAGACGGACGGCGTCGCCGCGCTGCTCGACGGCGGCGCCCGGATCGGAGCCGTGGATCAGAACGGCTGGAACGCGCTGATGTGGGCGGCTTTTAAGGGCCAGTCGGACATGGCGGCATTCCTACTCGATCGCGGCGCGGCGCTTGAGGCGCGCGACCCTGACGGTAGGACGCCGCTCGCGCTCGCGACGATGAAGGGCCACGCGAACACGATCGAACTGCTGGCCGGACGCGGCGCCGCGGTCTCGCGGACGACTAAGGCTTCTTCAGATCGATGAACGGCGTGGCGCCGCTCGTCACCTGCGGTAGCTGGCCGTTCCACTTGTCGAC
>JAYVCA010000097.1:0-3648 GCA_043750135.1 Chloroflexota bacterium
CTCCACGATCCGACGTCATCCACCGTCGCGGGACCAAAGGCGCCCAGATGCCGCCGGACGACATGGTCGGTCGCGTCGCCCACCGCCGGCTCGCGCCAGTCCGCGACCCAGCTCCGGCCGGCGACATACCCACCGGTGCGATAGTGCCGCCAGGTGCCGCTCGGCGGGGTGTGCACGACCGCACCCCGATTGAACACGAGCCGGCGGATGAGATAGCGCTGGCGGTCCCGGTCGTCAGGGGCGGCGTCCGCGATGAGCAGAGCAAGCTCGTCGAAGGTCCGGGGCGCCGAGGCGATGTACCGGTGCAGGCGTGCCTCGAGCCGGTCCATGTCGATCTCCGTCTCGAGCTTGGGATTGCGCCACAGATCGTTCCGCGCCGCGGCCGTCGCGGTCGCGTACAACGGGAACTCCCGTGCGCTCAGCAGATGCAGCGTCCCGCGCATGACCGTGGCCTTCACCACGGTGTGCTCGGCCAGCGCCCGCTCGAGATCGTCGATCGCGAACCGGGCGAGCCGGGTCCAGAGCCCGACGTACGGGGCGGGCGACCACTGCGCCTGGAGGCCGGCGAGCCGCTCGATCGCGGCGACGGGGGTGACCGCGGCCCGCTCGAGCAGGAGCTGACGGGCGAGGAGCGCCCGGTTGAGCGCGCGCTCGGATAGCACGGGGAGGACGGTGCGGTCAGCAACGCGAGCCACCAGCGAAGGCTAGGACAGCCGGCGGATGACCCCGATGACCTTGCCCTGGATCTTGACATCGCGAGCGTAGATCGGCTCCATCTCGCTGTTCGCGGGCTGGAGGCGGACCCGGTCGCGCTCCTTGTAGAAGCGCTTGAGGGTGGCGCTGTTGTCCTCCAGGATCGCCACCACGATCTCGCCGTCACGGGCGGTGTCCTGCGGCTGCACCACGACGTAGTCGCCATTGTCGATGTGGTCCTCGATCATCGACTTTCCCCGGACGCGCAGAACGAACGTGTCGCGGCCGGCGGAGAGCTCGCTCGGGAGGGCCATCGTCTCGTGCTCCTCGTTGACGTAGATCGGCTGACCGGCAGCGATCTCGCCGACGATCCTGGCGTTCACGAACTGGGCGGCGGCGGCGCGAGCGGCGGCCGCGCCGGGGAGCGAGAGCGCGCGGGACCGGGTGGCGACCTTTTCCAGACGGCCATCCTTCTCAAGCTTGGTGAGGTGGTGATGCACCGCCGAGGTGGAAGCCAGACCGACCGCCTGGGCGATCTCACGCACGCTCGGCGGGTACCCTCGCGCGGCGACCGTCTCGCCAATGAATTCCAAGATCCGTTCGGCCCGCTGCTGGTCCTGCTTGGTCATGTCTCGACGCTAACCGAACGGATGTTCAGTTGTCAAGGTCCTAGCTGCTCGACAGGCCCAATCGACGCTCGGGGGTGGGTGAGCGCCGCCCTAGCATCGGCCGGTGACACCCGAGATCGCGTCGCTCCGCGACACTTTTGTCGACTACACCATCCGGACCCTCTGGGCCGCGGTCGTCGTGGTCATCACGCTCATCCTGGCCCGGGCCGTCCGGGCCGCAGCGATGCGCGCGCTCACCCGTCACCGGGCGCACGCGAACGCGACGGTGCTGTTGGGCAACCTGTCCCAGCTCGCGGTCATCGTCCTCGGCACGCTCGTGGTGCTCGCGATCTACACCCAGGGGGCGTTCGGTTGGATCCTGACCTCGTTCAGCGTCATCGGCATCGTCATCGGGCTCTCCCTGCAGGACATCCTGCGGAACTTCTTCGCGGGCGTGTGGGTGCTCGTCGAGCGACCATTCCAGATCGGCGACACCATCGAGGTCTCCGGGTACACCGGGACGGTCGAGGAGATCTCCTTCCGGACGACGCAGCTGCGTACGCCCGACGGCCGCCAGGTGATCATCCCGAACGGCGATTTCATGACCAAGCCGGTGGTGAATCTCTCGCGGTTCCCGCTCCGCCGGGCGCAGATCTGGCTCACCGTCGGAACCGAGAGCGACGCCGTGAGCACCGAGTCGGTCCGCGCGGCGCTCGCCGACGCGACGGCCGTGGCGAAGGATCCGCCGCCCGAGGTCGAACTCCGCGGGGTGAGCGACGGAAAGGTCCGGTATCAGGTCACGTTCTGGGCGCCCGACCGCGAGGCTGGCGTCGTCGCCGCGATCCGCGCCGTCCGGTCACACTTCCCGCAGGGCGAGGTCCACGGCGTCTAGTAATCTGAGCCCGTAACCTGGAGGCCGCGTCGCGGCACCATTAAGGGGGGCGAACTGATGAGCGATCGTGATAGCAGTGGGGTGTTCGGCGTCCTCGAGGCGGTCCTCGCGGTCATCGGCGCGATGACGGTGATGGGTGTTCTCGCCGTCGCCGCCTCGGTCCTGGCCTGGGAGATGGAGCTCCGCAAGAGCGAGCAGGACGGCGCTCTATCGGAGCCCGCCGTCCCGACCGCGTAGACCGAAGAGTCGCATGCGCGTCGTCCTGAAGCAGGAAGTCCGCGGTCTCGGCCGCCCCGGTGACATCAAGGAAGTCGCCGATGGCTATGCCCAGAACTTCCTGCTCCCTCAGGGCCTGGCGATCGTGGCGAGCACGAGCGAGCTCAAGCGCGTCGCGCAGCAGCGCGAGAGCGCGACCCACAAGGTGGAGCGGGCTCACGCGGAGGCCGAGGCGCTGGCGAAGAAGCTCGACCAGGTCACCCTGGTGTTCAAGCTGAAGGCCGGAGATCAGGGCAAGGCCTTCGGCTCGATCACGACGAAGGATGTCAGCGACGCCCTCGAACGGGAAACGCGGATCAAGGTGGACCGGATGAAGATCCATGCCGATCCGTTGCGCACGCTCGGGGTCCATCAGGTCGAGATCCGCCTGCTCACCGATGTCCGGGCGCACATCACCGTCGCGATCGAGCCGGCCTGAGCCGGACCCCCCTAGGTCTCGGCGCGGGTTTCCCCGAGATCCCGGAATCGAGTCAGCTCGGCTTCGAAATGCAGGTCGATGTCCGCGGTCGGGCCGTTCCGGTGCTTCGCCAGCTTTAGCCGCACCACGCCGTCCTTGCGATCCTGCTGATCTTTCTGCCACAGGAACATCACGAGGTCCGCATCCTGCTCGATCGATCCTGATTCGCGAAGATCCGAGAGCATCGGCTCGGTGCCACGGGTCTCGATCTGCCGAGACAGCTGTGACAGCGCGACGACCGGCACCTGGAGCTCGCGGGCGATCGCTTTCAGTGAGCGCGTGATCTTCGCGACCTCCTGGACCCGGTTCTCGTTGTCGCCGACCCCCTCGATGAGCTGGAGATAGTCGATGACCACCAGATCGAGGCCGCCATGCTCGGCCTGGAGCCGACGCGACTTCGCGAGGATGTCGGTCACCGTGAGCCGGCTCGATTCCTCGACGTAGATCGCGGATTGCTGCAGCCGGCTCGAGGCATCGGAGATCGCCGAGAGCTCGTCGATCGACAGGCGGCCCCGGCGCATCCGGTTCCCATCGATCTCCGCGGTCATCGAGATGAGACGCTGCACCAGCTGCATCTCGCTCATTTCGAGCGAGAACACCGCGCAGGTCTTACCCAGGGCGATCGCGGCATGCTCGACGAAGTTCAGGGCGAGGCTCGTCTTTCCGAGCCCCGGTCGTCCGGCGACGATGATGAGATCGGACTGCTGCAGACCGCCGGTCTT
>JAYVCA010000098.1:0-4193 GCA_043750135.1 Chloroflexota bacterium
CTGCACCAGGACGCGACCTCAATGTCGCGCACCGAGCTCCGCTCGATGGTCGGGACGCTCCGCCGCAGCGCCCTCCGTCTCGAGCATCTGGTCCAGAACCTTCTGGATGCCGGGAGCATCGAGGCCGGCACCTTCGAGGTCCGGGCCGTCCCGACGAGCGTTCGCGGCGTCCTCGACGAGAGCCTGTCGTTCGTTCGGCCGATCCTGGACCAGAAGGGCCAGCAGCTGGTCACCCACTTCGGCCGCGGCACCGACCGCGTGGTCGCCGACCCGCGACGAACCGCACAAGTCTTCTCCAACCTGCTGGCGAACGCCGTGAAATACGCGCCCGAAGGGACCACGATCACGATCGCGACGGTCTCTGACTCCGGGTATGTCCGAGTGACGATCCACAACACCGGACCGGCCATCGCCGAGGACGAGATCGCCCGGCTGTTCCAGCGCTTCTTCCGTTCGCGCACGGTCCGCGCCGAATCCGGAGGCCTGGGCCTCGGCCTCGCGATCTGCCGCGCGATCATCCAGGCCCAAGGGGGCGAGATCGGCATCACCAGCGCGCCCGACAGCGGAACGTCGGTACACTTCACCCTCCCAAAGGCACGGGTGCTCGCGGCGGAGGAGGCCACGGCGTGAAGCTGCTCGTTGTCGACGACGATCGCGATCTGGTCGAACTCCTGGAGTACGCGCTGCGACGCGAAGGCTACGAGGTCGCTCGCGCGTATGACGGCGAGGCGGCGCTCGAGGCCGTCGAGCGCGACCGGCCAGACCTCATCGTCCTCGACCTCAACCTCCCCAAGCTTGCCGGCTTCGTGGTGCTGGAGCGCATCCGTCACAGCGACGAGCACGTCGCGGTCCTGCTTCTTTCGGCCCGTCAGGATGAGTCGGACATCCTTCGCGGCCTTCAGCTGGGAGCGGACGACTACATCACCAAGCCGTTCCGGCCCAAGGAGCTCGTCGCGCGGGTGAAAGCGATCCTCCGGCGATCGGTACATGCGCGCGGCCGGCCCGCACCCGCGTTGTACCGCACCGGCGACATCGTGCTCGACGAGGCGCTGCACGAGGTGAAGACCGGCGAGGTGCCGATCCATCTCTCACCCACCGAATTCAAGCTCCTGCGGCATTTCATGGCGAATCCCGGGCGGGTCCTCACCCAAGAGGAGATCCTCGAAGGGGTCTGGGGGTATGACGCCGACGTCGGCGGCGACCTGGTGAAGCTCAACGTGAGCCGGCTGCGCCGCAAGCTCGGCGGGGACGGCCAGCAGCGCGATGTGATCCAGACGGTCCCCGGGGTGGGCTACCTGTTCAAAGGCGCCGGTGACGGCGTCACGCGCGAGGAGACCCGGGACTAGCTTCCGACGAGCCGCCGGCGCGTCGCTTCGAGGTCGTTCGCGTTGCTGTAGACCGGGTAGATCGCGAATCCCGAGGCCTTCGAGATGGCGTCCACCGCCACGGAGTCCGCGTCGGGCAGCGCGACGGTGAGGACGTGACCCTCGCGACCCACGACGAGCACGTTCCACTCGGCGGCGATCCCGGCCGGGAGATGCGCCTGGAGCTCGGGCGTCGCCAAACGTGCCGGGTCGGCGAGGTACGGCGTCGCGGACATCGTCGTCCGAGCCGGCCGACCAGGATGGTGCGGGCCGACCGTCAAGGCGTGCTCCCAGACCCGGACGCCGCCGCCGGCCTCCTTGGCTCGGTACATCGCGGCGTCGGCCGCCTCGAGAAGGCTGTGTGCGTCGGCGAGCGGCCGCGGGAAGGTCGCAACGCCGATCGAGACCGAGATCGTGCGACCTTCAGCCGCCAGCTCGGGCGGAAGGACCTGCGAGGCGATCTTCTCGAGGGTCCGCCGGGCGACCCGCGACGCGGCTTCGGAGTCCGCCTCGGGCAGGATGACCGCGAATTCGTCGCCCCCGTAGCGCGTCGGTACGTCGTACAGCCGGACCGCCTGCTTGATGCCGGTCGCGACGGCGCGTAGGACCTGGTCCCCGACCTGATGGCCAAAGCGATCGTTGACCGACTTGAATTGATCGACGTCGATCATGAGCAACGCCAGCAGGTGCTCGCTCCGGAGAGCCCGGTTCGATTCGGCCTCGAGGCGGCGATCGAAATGCCGGCGGTTGAAGAGCCAGGTGAGCGGGTCCGTTTCGGCAAGCCGGGCCATCGCCTCGCCCTGTTCCTTCTGGAGCAGGCACGCGCCGATGTGGCCGGCGAGCAGCTCGAGCGTTTCAAGGTCGTTCTCCTCGAATGGCTGCCCGTCCGTACGGTCCGCCACGTTCAGCACGCCCCGCGACTCGTTGTCGACCAGGATCGGGACCGAGAGGTACGACGCGGTCCGGTAGCGACCATCGCCATCGATCGGAGCTCCGGCCACGCCCCGGACCAGGAGCGACCGCTTGGATGCGGCAACGCGGCCGCTGATGCCTTCGCCCTCGCGTACCCGGACGGCCCGCCGCACGTCGTCGGCCAGGCCGACCGCATGCGCGATGACGAAGTCAGAGGTGGCGTCGTCGCGAAGCATCAGCGAGGCACGCTCGCCGTGCACCAGTTCGGTCGCCAAATTGAAGACAGAGTCGAGAAGATCCTGCGTGAGACCCGCGCCGATGCCGTTCACGCCCACTCCCCATCGCGCCCTGGTACCGGCCCATCCCCGGCCGTCGCCTGCTTGCTTAGAGGCCAGTTTCGGTCCCCCCGCGGACCGTGACGATGACCGTTCGGTATCGGTTGGCGGGGAGCATCCAGGCGCTGTCCGGGCCGCCGTCGGCGCTGGTCAGCCGGTATAGCCAGGCTAAAAAGGTGTGGGGGGCACGGTCAGGTGCGGCCGGCGAGGACCGGGGCCGAGGTCGGGGCGAGGCTGCCCCCCGCGGGCTCCAAGGTCACGGCGACTCCATCGCCGGTGCCCAGGGGAGCGGTCAGGAACAGCGTGATCACGCCGGTCCGGTGGTCACTGAGTCCGGCAGCGATCGGCTTCTCCCCGTTCAGGACCCAGGCCGCCCAGGTCTTGCCAGAAGGTGCCGCCGGCAGGTCGAGGATGAGGTAGGCGGGCGCGCCGGAGGCCGGGAGGACGACCGAGCCGCGCAGCGCGGTGTCACTTCCCACCAGGGGAACGACGCGTGCGCTTGCGACGCCGGCGAGCGCGGTCGCGTAGCCATCGGCGTCGCGCCGCGCGCCGGCCAGGCCGACGAGCGAGACGACCAGCAGGAACGCGAGAGCGAGCGGCACAGCGACGGGGATCGGACGCCGGAGCATCGCGACGAGCGGACCGAGCACCGTAAAGCGGCGCGACCCGGCGAGCGGGCGCAGGTCGCGCTCCGCGCGCCCGACGATGGCGTCGCGCAAACCGGTTGGGGTATCCAGGGCAGCGGTCTGGGCGATCGTCCAGGCCGTCTCCGCGAAGGCGCGCACCTCGGCGCGGCAGGTGGCGCAGTCGTCGAGATGACGGTCGACCGGCTCGCGTTCCGACGCGTCGAGGACACCAAGCGCGTACGCCGCGAGGTCATCGGTGGGATGGAGGCTCATTCTGCCAGCTCCAACGCCAGCCGGTCCCGAAGCTTCGCCATCCCGAGCCGGACGCGGCTCTTCACCGTGCCGAGCGGTGTGCCGGTGCGCTCAGCGATCTCGCTCTGCGACAGCCCGCCCCAAAAGGACAGGCTCACGGCGGTGCGCTGCTCCGGGGGGAGGGTCTCCACCGCGGCACGCACTCGCTCGGCCTGCAGGCCGGCGATGACGCGGTCCTCGACCCGCGATTCGATGACGAGCTCGGCGGCCTCTTCGATCACCGTCTCACGCTCGATCCGGCGGCCCTTGGTCCGGCGCCAGTCGATCGCGGCATTGCGGCCGATCGCGAGCAGCCAGGTGCGGACCGAGCCGCGATCGTGGCGGTAGGTGCGAGCCTGGCGCCAGACCGAGTGGAATGCATCTTGAGCGACCTCTTCCGCCGCCTCCGGGTCGCCGAGCATGCGGTAGAGGACCCCGAAGACCGTCCGCCCGTACCGGTCGTACAGCTCGCGGAGCGCGGTAGGGTCCGCAGCAGCGATGCGTTCCAAGAGGTGTTCATCTTCTTCAGCGGTCTTAGCTCTGGATACGACATCAGCCGTCGACATGGATGAGCGCTCTGAGCACATTTCGTGCAACTGTACGGTGTTCGGCCAGTCATCCGGCGAGGTGTAGTCTTCGTATCCATCGCCAGCTGGCGATACCCA
>JAYVCA010000099.1:0-7606 GCA_043750135.1 Chloroflexota bacterium
ACGATCGGAGCGAAACGCGAACGGCGCAGCGCCCAGCAGCCGGCGAGAAGACAGACGGCGATGAGCGCCAGCGCCCAGGGGACCATGGCGTCGGCGATCTGGCTGGTGCGTGCGGCTTCGGCGATCTCGGCACCGCGCGCGTCCGGCGGAGACGCGCGGCGAGCGATGGTCGTGGTGACGACAGCGAGCGCGCGCGGATCCCGGGTGATAGCGCCATGGCCATCGAGCCACTCTCCGACGCCGCGCGGCGCCAAGATGCGCGAGTCGATCCCGGGCTCCGACGCGTCGCGCTGGATGACCGTGACATCGCTCGCCATCCGCAGATCCAACCGCGTGATACCCGAGGTGGCGGGACGCGAATGGAGGCGCGCGAGATCGACGGTCGCCGGACCGGAGATGTCGCGACCCTGCACGAATGACGCGATCGCACGCGCCTCCGGCGCTGCACCGCCTGCGTCGAGCGCGACGAGCTGGCCGAAGCGCGCGACCGTCGACCCATCGTGCGGCGCAGCGAGCGCGATGTATGACTGCACGCCGTCGTCCGCGGAGAGTCCGCGCGCGAAGGCCGTGTCGACGACCGCACCGCCCATCGAGTGAGTGACAAGATGGATCCCGCGATACCGACTGGAAAGGTCGCGCACTTCCGCAGTCAGCGCGGCTGCGTTGTCCGACAGGCGACC
Source organism: Chloroflexota bacterium (assembly GCA_043750135.1). GTDB lineage: Bacteria > Chloroflexota > Limnocylindria > P2-11E > P2-11E > UBA4735. Next base: position 681 of record JAYVCA010000099.1, read on the forward strand.
GAGAGTGTCGTATGGGTAGGCCGGGTCGGCGCCGAAGCGACGGATCTCGTAACGCGGATCCGTCCGCAGACGCCCGATGAGCGCGTCCCAGGTCGGATCCGAGGCCGCCGAGCCGATGCCCGCGACGAGGAGGACGACCTCCTTCTCGCTCGGACGGAGAGCCTGTTCCGGGGCGCGATCGAGCACCTCGACCGGCCGAAGGATGGTCCGCGCGGGACGGCCCGCGACGCCTTCTTGGCGCGGGCCGTCGTCACCTGCGGCAGGGAACGCGCCTGCGGCCGGAAGGAGGGCCAGGGCCACGCAGATCGCGCGGAGGAGCGTTCCGAGCACGGGCGCAGTTCACCCTGGATCGGTGGCGCGCCATAGAGGACGGTGCGCCGGTACCGGAGTACCGGGTCCGGCCCGGATGGAAGAACGCTCGCGGATCAGCGCCGAGTGCGGGCGACCTCCGCGGCGCTGTCCCGTGCCGCGAGCTCGGCGGTATCGTCGAGCGGCGCCAGCGTGACCTCCCCATGCCGACGCGCGAGCCCCCAGCCAATGAGCCGGTCGGCGAGCCACGGATTCTTCGGCAGCGCCGAGCCGTGGCAGTAGCAGCCGATGACCCTGCCCTGCACCGCGCCTTCGGACTTGTCCTCGCCGTTGTTCCCGTGGCCGACGACGACCTGCGCGAGCGGCGCCGCGGCGGGGCCGAGGTAGGTCCGGCCGCTGTGATTCTCGAAGCCGATCAGGACGTCCGAACCGCTCGTGGCGAGCAGGTTCCCGACGAACCGCTCCTTCCCCGCGCGAGTGGTCACGTCCAACACGCCGAGACCGGGGATCGCCGGGCCCTCTTCGGGTACGTACTCGCGCCCGAGGAGCTGGTAGCCACCGCAGACCGAGAAGACCGCCGCGCCGCCCTCGATCGACCGGCGGAGCGCGTCGCCATTTGGGCCGGCGAAGTCGGCACCGACGAGGTCCTGGCCCTGGTCCTGCCCGCCGCCAAAGAACCACACGTCGGCCCAGTCAGGGTCGAACGTGTCGCCAAGGGTGTGTGCCCGTACGGCGACGTCGATATCGCGCCAGCGCGCGCGCTGCGACAGCGCGAGGACGTTCCCGCGATCGCCGTAGATTGACATGAGGTCGGGATAGAGGTGGCCGATGCGCAGCTCCATCGGGCTCAATCCTCCCAGAACTGCTTGACGTAGCCGAGCCGCGCGAGGGCGTCGCGGATCGCCAGCATCGCGGTATAGGTCGTGAGCACGACGATCTCCTCGCCGATCGCCGCCGCATCGATGGCGCGTCGGATCGCCGCGGCCCACCCGTCGACCACGACGATCCGGTCGGCGGGAACGCCGGCGTACTTCAGCCGGAGCGCCATGTCGCGCGCGCGGAGGCCGGTGACCACGGCATGCACGATGGCCGGCGCGAGCGCCTCGAAGTCGGCGTCCCAGATCCACGACACGTCCCGCGAATCGGCGTCCCGGTCGTTCAGCGCGGCAAGGATCCGCGGGCGGCGCCCGGTCTCGAGCAGCGCGCCGATCGCAGCGTTGAAGCCGGCCGGGTTCTTCACCAACACCAGGCGCAGCGAGCGACCGTCGGCGGCGATCGCCTCGAGACGGCCGAACGCCGGCCGGTAGGCCGCCAGGGCGCGGGTCGCCGTCGGCACGCCGATATCGAGCGCACGTGCCGCGGCGAGCGCGGCGAGCGCGTTGTAGGCGTTGTACGCGCCGGGGACCGGGATGACGATCGGGTCGAGCGCCGAGCCGATGGTGCCCGCGATCCGGACCTCGGTCGCCGCGGGACCGAGGCTGACCCGCGCCGCCGCGAGGTCGCGCGCCGGGCGCACCAGCCCGCACTGCGCGCAGGACCAGTCACCGACGTGCGCCAGGACGATCCGGGTATACGCGAGCGGGCCATGACAACGGGGGCAGCGGGTGGCGTCGCTGATCCCCTGCGACGCCGCGCTGCCGATCCCGCCGATGTGGGGATCGTCGACCCCGAAGTAGAGGACCGGGCCGCGGTGCGCATTCCCGAGGTAGGCGACGACCGGATCGTCCGCGTTCAGCACGAGCGTCGTCGTATCCGGGAGCAGGGCGATCGCGGCGGCGAGGCGGCGCGCGAGGGCATCGATCTCGAAGTACCGGTCGAGCTGGTCACGAAAGAGGTTCGTGACCACGAGGACCCGGGGGTGCAGTCGGGCGAGGATCCGCGGGACGGACGCCTCGTCGAGCTCGTAGATTCCGACACTCCCGCGGGGCTCGCCGCGCCAGGTCGCATCGGCAACGATCGCCGCGGCGAGCCCGCGGTCCAGGTTGGAGCCCGAGCGGTTGTGGACCGGCGCCCAGCCGGCAGCGCGCACGATGTCCGAGAGCATCCGGGTGGTCGTCGTCTTTCCGTTCGTCCCGGTGACTCCGACCGCACCGTGCGGGAGGGCGTCGGAGACGCGGGCCACGGTGTCCGGATCGACCGCCAGGGCGACGAGGCCGGGCAGGGCGGTGGCACCCCGGCCAAGGACCTGGAGCGCGGCGCGAGTCGCCTTGCCGGCGACGATCGCGGCGGTCGTTCTGATCGATCCGATCGATCTGATCGATCCGATCGAAAACCGGTCCATACCGCGCAGGCTAAACGGCGGCGGGCTGGACCTCCCGGACCAGGAGTTCGAGCTCGTCGACCGCGCGGCCCAAGCGCAGCGCGAGCGCCTTGGCGGTGTCGCCATTCGTGCTCGCCGCCTGGAGGCTGCCCTGTGACTCGAGATGGGCGAGCAGGCCGACCGCGCGGCGGAGGCGGGCGATCGTGAGGGACGCGGGGAGTGTCCGGCGCAGCGCGCCGACCCGGTCTTCGAGGCGCTCCAGCCGGCGCCGGAGCTCGTCCTCGAGGTCCTCGACGGACATGCTGTCCAGGCGGCTCACCTCGCTGGCAAGCGCCGAGAGGTCCCGCTGGACGACCTGCGCGGCCTTCTCGAGGGAGTACCCCTTTTCGAGCGCCTGCCGGATGCGGATGACCTTCTCCATCGCGAACACGTCGTAATCGTGGTCGTCGGACGTCGAGGGCTTGACCAGCCCTTTCTTGGTCCAATAGATCAGCTGGCGCGGCGTGACGTTACAGACGCGGGCGGCCTCCGCGGCGGACAGGCGGAGTCGCTGGATCACCTCACCATCGTTGGCGATGAGCACTTGGGCCAGGGCGTCACGCCCTTCGAGCTCCGGCACGACCCTCCCCTTATCCCTGCGAAAGCCGATGCCTTCAGTGACGGTCGCAGAGGGCGACGATTGTGTCTGTGCCTGCCTAGCATGTCAAGAACCAAGACAGGTGGCCCATCCCGGACCACGAGACGGGGCTTGGTCGCTAGCCGGCGCTTTTCCCGCGCTTGCGCGGCGGCGGAGCGAGCTGCTGGCGGTAGGCGACCTTCACCGTCGCGCGGTAGAGGCGGATCGCCGAGCCGTCCAGGTCGGCCCAGAGGCGGCCGACCTCGACCGCGACCGGGGGCCCGATCTCACCGGCGACGCTCTTTACCGCGGCCTTCACCGCGGCCTCCCAGCCGGAGCGGGCCGAGCCGTGGGCCTCGATGATCCGGACGACCGGATCGCTGGCGCGCGTGCGTGGACGCCGCGGCGGGGTCGCCACTAGTTGGGCACTAACGGGCCTTGGGCGGGTAGCCCTCGAGCGCGTATTCCTTGATCTTTGCGTACAGCAGGCGCCGGTAGATCCCGAGCATCTCCGCCGCCTTCGAGCGGTTGCCGCCAGCGTCGCGCAGGGCCTTCATGATGAGGTCCTTCTCGAATTGGGCGACCGACTTCTTGAAGAACGATGAGTCGCCCTTCATCTCGCCGCTGTCGTCGTCCTCACCGGCCTCGTGCTCGCCGAACGGCAGCTCGCGGCTGGTGATGATCAGACCACGGGAGAGAACGACCGCCCGCTCGACGACGTTCTCCAGCTCCCGGACGTTGCCCGGCCAGTTGTATTCCATGAGGCGGCGGAGGGCCTCCTCACTGATCGCCGCCGGCTGCGCGGTCGCGCTGTACCGGTGCTTGGCGAGGAAGTGCTCGACGAGCGAAGGGATGTCCTCCTTGCGCTCGCGGAGCGGCGGCATGTGGATGTTGATGACGTTGAGCCGGTAGTAGAGGTCGTCGCGGAACTTGTTCTGCTCCACGAGCTTCTGGAGATCCTTGTTCGTCGCGCAGACGATGCGGATGTCGACCTTGATCGACAGGTTCGAGCCGATGCGCTCGATCTTCCGCTCCTGGAGCACGCGAAGGAGCTTGGTCTGGGTGGGCACGCTCATCTCGCCGATCTCGTCGAGGAAGATCGTTCCCTTGTCGGCCATCTCGAAGCGGCCGCGGCGCTGCGCCATCGCTCCGGTGAATGAGCCCTTCTCGTGACCGAAGAGCTCGGCCTCAAGGAGCGTCTCGGGGAGCGCGGCGCAGGACACCTTGACCAGCGGACCGGAGCGCCGGTTCGAGTTGAAATGCAGCGCTTCGGCGACGAGCTCTTTGCCGGTCCCGCTCTCGCCGGTGATGAGGACCGTCGCGTCGGCCTTCGCCACTTTGCCGACGGTCTTGTAGACCTCCTGCATCGCCGGGGAGTTGCCCACGATCCGCTCGGTCTGCACCAGCGAGCTGATCTCATCCCGCAGGACCTCGACTTCCTGGGTGAGGTCCTGGTAGTCGAGGACCCGTTTCACGCTATGCGAGATCTTCTCCAGCTCGAACGGCTTGGTGATGTAGTCGAACGCGCCGAGCTCCATCGCGCGGATCGCGGCGTTCGAGCTGCCGAACGCGGTCATGATCAGGACCGCGGTCTTGGGATTGGAGCCCTTGAGGCGCGAGAGCGCTTCGATGCCATCGAGCTCCGGCATCCGGACATCCATGATCACCAGGTCAGGGCTCGATTCCTTGACCTTCTCGACGACCTCGATGCCGGTGGACGCTTCCTGCACAGCAAAGCCCTCGTCGACCAAGAGCTGCTTCAGCAGCGACCGGATGGACGCATCGTCGTCGGCAACGAGGATCGTTTTCTGCGCCATCTTTGTACGGTTCCTTCCCATGAAATGGCTGGAAGTGGCGTCTCGGGCCCCGCCGCCTTCCCAGAGGGCAAGATTGTGTGCCGCCGACCGTACATGTCAAGTCGGCCAAGGAAGACAGCCCCGGCTTGGTGGCCTGACCGCGAATCGGTCAGGGCACCTCGGAGATGGTGCGGATGCGGGAGGCGACGAGCGCGGTCGTGAGGGTGAGCCCCCCGGCGAGGGCGATGAGGATCTCGGGCCCGACGGCATCGGCGAGCGCTCCAGAGACGAGGATGATCGGCAGCCAGCTCAGATTGGACAGGGCGATGCGCGCGCCAAACACCCTGGCTCTCATGTCTTGAGGCGTCGCCTCCTGGAAGAGCGTGACCGTCGGAACGTAGAAGATGACGTTCGCTACCCCGAGCAGCGCGAAGAGGCCGAGGGCGATCGGGAACGTGGGAGCGAGTGCGATCAGCAGAATGACCACGCCGGTGGCGGCGAAGCCGCCGATCAGGAGTCGACCTTTGGGCACGCGGCCGAGGTAGCGCGGGAGCACCGCACTGCCCAGGACGGCGCCGAAGGCGATGGCCGCTTCCGCCGCCCCGTACTCGACCGCGCCAAGATGCGGATCGTTGTCCGCGAAGCGACGGATCACGAACACCGGGGTGAGGCCGTTGATGACCGGATTGGAGACCTGGGCCGCCAGCGAGAACACCGTGTTCGACCACAGGACCGTGGACCGACGGAGGAAGCGCAGACCGTCCTTCGCATCGGACACGACACGCTCGAAGGTGATCCGGCGGGAGACCTCGGCCACGCTCACGCGCGCGAGCAGGAAGGCGGAGAGGGCGAACGTCGCGGCGTCGATGTAGAACGCCCCCTCGCCGACCGTGGCCACGAGCAGGCCGCCGGCGAGCGCGCCACCGATCTCGATCGCGCGGTCGGACGCGTAGACGAGTGAGTTGCCGGACGCGAGGCGATCGGGGGTCAACAGCGCTGGGACGAGCGCGATCCGGGCCGGATTGAAGATCGCTCCGAAGATGCCGGCCAGGAGGACCAGGGCGAACGGAACGACCAGGGGCGCGCCGCTCAGAAGCAGCAGCGGGATCGTCGCGATCAGTACGGCACGCGCAACGTCACACCAGAGCATCGCGCGGCGATGCCCGACCGCATCGGCGATCGCGCCACCGAAGAAGCCGAAAACCGCATTGGGGATCGTCGCGATGACAACAGCCAGTGCGGTGAGGAGCGCCGACTGGGTCGCCCGGTAGGTGACGAACGTCAGCGCGACCAGGGTGATCGGGTCGCCGAACCGACTGATGACCTGGGCGAGCCAGAAGAACGCGAAGTTCGGGGAGCGCAGCTCAAGGACCGGGGCGGACCCGTCACTATCCGGCTGGATGAGGATGAACGGGATGAGGAATCCACCAACGGCGATGAGGAAGTCTCCGACGCTGTAGACCCCACGGACCACACCGACCGGGATGATGTCGGCGAGGAACCGGAGCTGCGTCTCCGGGCCAAGGATGACGTGGAGCGAATCGGTGGGCAGCGCGGCGCCGACGCCCAGCGTGACCGGCACGTCGTAGGGCATGCCCGAATTCACCAGGACCACGAGCACATTCAGAGCGGTCCCCACGGCGATGAGGGCGGCGCCCGGGATCCGCCAGTTCGCGAGGGCGACGATCGCGACGCCGGCAAGGCCGGCGAAATAGACCGCGAGCGGTGCGACCGGGATGAGGACTCCCAGGAGCCGAAGGCCGGCGGCAACGGCAAGGATCGGCCAGAGCCGGAGGGTGAGGGTCGCCAGACGCCGCCAGTCACCACCGAACGCGACACCCGCCGCGAATCCGGCGACCACCCCACCCACAAGCATGTTGTTCTACCCGGCGTGCGCGTCGCGGACGAGCGGCTCCCGGGCGAGGCGGCGACGCAGCTCGGCCAG
>JAYVCA010000100.1:0-7473 GCA_043750135.1 Chloroflexota bacterium
GAGGCCGGCAAGAACAGCCCGGTCGCCGCGGCGCCGAACCTTTCCGACTACGGGACAAAGGGACCACTGAGCGCGCAGCTGAAAGCGCTCAAGGCCTCCGGTGACCCGGACTGGCTGTTCAAGTGGGTGAGCAATTCGCCGTCGATCAAGCCCGGCATCATCATGCCGCCGTTCAGCAAGGCCGCGGGGGGTCAGCTCGACGACACGAACATCAAGAACATCGTCGAGTTCCTGCTGACCCTCGGTAAATAGCGGACGTAGAGAGAGGGGCTGACACCGTGATCACCGAGATCGCCGAAGCCAACGAGTTCTACATGGTGTTCATCACCACGTTCATCCTCATCGCGACGATGTACTTCCTCCAGAAATGGTGGACCACGTACCGCTAGGTCCCGTCGATCCGGTCGATCCCGTGGACCGGGGCGCGCCGGCCGCCCCTCGCCCGCAGCTGCAGACTCTCACCCTCCTCGTCGGCCGGATGACCACGATCAAGCTCGGGTATTGGGTCGCGCTCAGCGTCTGGGAGCTCGCGGGCCCGCGGGGACTGTCGATCGCTTTCGCCCTGCTCGCGTCCGTGGTGGCCCTGGTCTGGGCCACCCGTTCCGCGCGCAGCAGCGACCGCCGTTCTGGCGGAATCGCGCGTTCGATCACGACGGTCACGACCGCATTTGCGACCGCCTCGGTGATCGCCGCGCCGGCGAGCCTCCCGCTCCTGCTCATCGAGCGGGTGCGCTCGGTCGAGGGCTGCGCCGGAGGGGTGACCTGCCATGGGGACGCGCTGTGGTTCTGGGTCGCGACCTTCCTTGTCGGATTCATCGCCATCCCTGCGGTCTTCGCGCTCGCGCTGCGCCCCGAGGGCGATCACCGGCTTCGGAGGTAATGGTCGCTTGGCCGTCCACAAGCCTAAACAGACATCTGTTTGATGTCTGGCCGTTACATGCGCGGCTTGACCCGCCTGGATCGGCCCCCATGGTTCGGGTGACGGAAGAAGACGCAAGAAAAGAAAAGAAGGTACCTCTCGAATGACAGCCGACGTAGCGCGCATCCTTGGGGCTCGCGGTCTGAAAATGCTGGTCACGGGTGTGATCGCCCTCGTTCTCGCGATCGGGACGCTCACCGTGGCCGGACCGGCCGCCAACGCGGCGGGTCAAGCGCCAGCCCTCGGAACGGCTGCCAATCTCGCGGTGCTCGCTGGCAATGCCCTGACCTGCACCGACGGAATCATCCTCGGGAACGTCGGCGTGTACTCCGGTGCCCTCACCCAAACCAGCTGTCCGATCAGCGGCACGATCGCCATCGTCGACACGGTCGCGGGTGCGGCGCAAACCGACTTCGTCACTGCGTACAACCAGTTCGCAGCGCTGCCGTGCGACCAGACCCTGGCGACGCTCGTGACCCTGACGCTCGCACCCGGTGTCTATTGCTTCGATGCGGCCGCGACGGCGACCGGGAAGATCTTGACGCTTGAGGGGCCCGCGAACGGGATCTGGATCTTCAAGATCGGGGTCCTCGGGACCGGCGCCCTCACCGGCACCAGCTTCGGCGTGTTCATGGCCGGCGGCGGGCAGGCCTCCAATGTGTATTGGCAGTCGGCTCAGGCCGTGACGATGACCGATTCGACCTTCCTCGGAACGATCCTCGCCGGCGAGGGGATCACCATGACCCGTGGAACCTTCCACGGCGCGGCCCTCTCGAACGCCGGAGTGACGATCACCGGCACCGCCGTTACCGGCTTCGCCGGAGCGGGCGGCAACTAGCGCTAACTCAACGGCCCCCAGCTCCGCGATCCGGGCGGGTGCCAACGGTACCGGCGCCGCAGTCGCCAAGAGCACGCCACGAACGAGCAACGTGCGAGACGGAGGGACCCATTCGGGTCCCTCCGTTCTCTTTGCTCTCTTTCTCCGCCCGCCCTCCAGACCGTCACGCGCCCGCGGTCCCAAGCAGCGGCCGGCGGCTGCCGAGGTGTCGTTCGAGCGTCTCGGCGAAGGCGAGCGCTGCGCGCGATCGGCTGCGCCCGCGATGGTGAGCGAGGCCGATGGAGCGCGAGAGCGTCGGCTGGGTCAGCTTGACCGCGACGAGCGATCCGCCGCGCTCGACGACGATGCTCGGGACGACCGCGACGCCGATCCCGGCGGCGGCCATCCGCAGCACGCCGTCCATCTCGCCACCCTCAAGGGCGAACGTGGGATGGAACCCCGCGGCCTCGCACGCCGCGATCGTGGTGTCGCGGAGGTCGTAGCCGTCGCGGAACATCACCAGGGGCACGCCGCGGAGCTCGGCGACGCGCACGACCCGACGCCTGGCGAGCGGGTGGCCCGGCGGTACGGCCAGGACGAGGTGCTCGCGCAGGATCTGGGTCGTCGCGAGCAGGTCCGCGTGCGGGACCGGCAAGACGACGAGTGCCAGATCGAGATCACCGGCCTCGAGCCGCCGGACGAGCTCGCGGGAGCCCGCTTCACGCACGGTGAGCGCGACTCCCGGGTGCGCGTGGTGGAACTCGGCGAGCACGCCCGGTAGCAGCACCGTCGAGACGCTCGGGGTCGCGCCGACGGAGAGGCGGCCGCCGGCGAGGGTGGCCAGGCCGGCGACCTCCGCCCGGGCGGCCTCGAGGTCGCCGAGGACGCGTTTGGCCCAGGGGAGGAGCACCGTCCCCGCGTCGGTCAGCGAGATCCGTCCGGCGGTGCGCTCGAACAGTGGGTCGCCGAGCTCGTCCTCCAGCTTCCGGATCTGCTTGCTCACCGACGGCTGGGCCACCCCCAGATCGGCGGCCGCGCGGGTGAAGTGGCGGTGTTCCGCGACCGCGACGAAGTAGCGCAGCTGGTGGAGCTCCACGGTCTGAGCCTAGCGGCCATCATAGCCATTGGCTATCAAGCCAAGCTCGGCCATGACTTTGCCATCTCGCCGCTCGCCCCCTAGCGTGGACCACGAAGTGACAGCGACGGCATCGGGCGTACGTGGGGTCGGAGACCGGATCGAGCGGAAGGATCCCTGGTGGATCGAGCCTGCCCTCTACGTCACGGTCCTCGGTGGCTTCATCCTCTATGCGACCTGGGCGAGCTTCCAGAACGCCAATTACTTTGCGGACCCGTATCTCTCGCCGTTCTACTCGCCCTGCTTGGCCCAGAACTGCGTGCATCCCATGCTGCCGCTGCTTGGCTCGTGGTGGAACCTGTCTCCCGCGATCCTCATCGTCGGTTCGCCGCTGGCGTTCCGTTTCACCTGCTACTACTACCGCCGCTCGTACTACCGTGGCTTCTTCCTCTCGCCGCCGGCCTGCGCCGTCCCGGACGCGCGGAAGAGCTACAGCGGCGAGACGCGATTCCCGTTCATCCTCCAGAACCTCCATCGCTACGCGCTCTACCTCGCGGTCGCCGTGCTCGCGGTCCTGTGGTGGGACACGATCCAGGCGTTCAGCTTCGACGGCCGCTTCGGCATCGGACTTGGTTCGCTCGTGATGCTCACGAATGTGCTGCTGCTCAGCGGCTACACGCTGGGCTGCCACTCCGCGCGCTACCTTGTGGGCGGGTATCTCGACTCGTTCCATCGCGCGTCGCTGCGATTCCGGCTCTGGTCGATCTCCAACCGGCTGAACACCCGCCACAACCGCTGGGCCTGGACGAGCCTCATCTTCGTCGGGTTCACCGACCTGTACATCCGGCTCGTCGCTTCCGGCGTGCTCACCGACCCACGGATCGTGTTTTGACCGCCGGCTACGAGCGGCATGACTATGACGTCGTCGTGATCGGTGCGGGCGGCGCCGGCATCCGCGCCGCGATCGAGGCATCGGCCAAGGGTGCTCGGACGGCGCTGGTCTGCAAGTCGCTTCTCGGGAAGGCGCACACCGTCATGGCCGAGGGCGGGATCGCGGCGGCGATGGGAAACGTCTGGGCCGAGGACAACTGGAAGGTCCACTTCCGCGACACCATGCGCGGCGGCAAGCTGCTGAACAACTGGCGCATGGCGCAGCTCCACGCGCAAGAGGCGCCCGATCGGGTCCTCGAGCTCGAGGAGTGGGGCGCGATGTTCGATCGCACGAAGGAGGGGCTGATCCTCCAGCGCGACTTCGGCGGCCACCGCTACGCGCGCTTGGCGCACGTCGGCGACCGCACCGGCCTCGAGATGATCCGCACCCTCCAGCAGCGGGCGGTGCACAAGGGCATCGACGTGTTCATGGAGTGCACGATCCAGCGGCTCCTCACCGGTTCAGGCCGACTGAGCGGAGCGTTCGGCTACTGGCGCGAGACCGGGAAGTTCGTGCTCTTCGGGGCGAAGGCCGTGGTCCTCGCGACCGGCGGCATCGGCAAGGCCTGGAAGATCACCTCGAATTCCTGGGAGTACACCGGCGACGGGACCGCGATGGCGCTGGATGCGGGTGCGGACCTCATCGACATGGAGATGGTCCAGTTCCATCCGACCGGCATGGTCTGGCCACCGAGCGTGCGCGGCATCCTGGTGACCGAAGGTGTTCGGGGTGACGGTGGGACCCTGACGAACTCCGACGGCAAGCGCTTCATGTTCGATTACGTCCCCGACTTCTTCCGCGCCGACACCGCGGAGACCGAACAGGAAGCCGACGGCTGGTACACCGACAAGAAGAACAACCGCCGGACCCCCGATCTCCTCCCGCGAGACGAGGTCGCCCGCGCGATCAACGCCGAGGTGAAGGCCGGCCGTGGCAGCCCCCACGGAGGCGTGTTCCTCGATATCGCCTCGCGGCGGCCCGCGGAGTACATCAAGAAGCGGCTCCCCTCGATGTATCACCAGTTCAAGGAGCTGGCCGACGTCGATATCACCACCGCACCGATGGAGGTAGGGCCCACCTGCCACTACGTCATGGGCGGCGTGCGCGTCGCGGCGGACACGGCCGCATCCACCGTTTCAGGCCTCTTCGCCGCGGGTGAGGTGGCGGCCGGCCTTCACGGGGCGAATCGTCTTGGCGGAAACTCGCTCTCGGACCTTCTCGTGTTCGGCCGGCGGGCGGGTGCCGCAGCGGCGGACCACGCCGCTGGCCTCGACGCTGCGGTGACCGTCGACGAGGCTGAGGTCACCGAAGCCGCGCGGGTCATGCTCGCGCCATTCGAGGCCGAGGGCGATGAGAACCCCTACACGATCCACGCCGACCTGCAGGACTGCATGCAGGCGCTCGTCGGGATCATTCGCACGGCGTCGGAGCTCGAGGATGCCATCGGCAAGCTCGCCGTCTTCCGCGACCGGCTGGCGCGGGTGCGGGTCGAGGGCAACCGCCAGTTCAATCCAGGTTGGCATCTTGCCTTGGATCTGCATTCGATGCTCACGGTGTCCGAGGCCTGCGCCCGTTCCGCGCTCCTGCGCCAGGAGAGCCGGGGGGGCCACACTCGCCTGGACTTCCCGAAGACGTCGGCCGAGTGGGGCACCAAGAACGTCGTGACCCGCCGCCGCGGCGACGAGCTCGTGCTCGCCACCGAACCGTTGCCCGAGATGCCGGACGACCTGCGCGCTCTCGTGGAAGCGAAGGAATGACCGACGTCACGATGCGGCTCTGGCGGGGCGATCGGAGCGGCGGGGCGTATCAGGAGTACACCGTCCCCTCCGGCGAAGGCATGGTCGTGCTCGATGTCATCCATCAGGTCCAGGCGCTTCGCGCGCCGGACCTCGCGGTCCGTTGGAACTGCAAGGCAGGGAAATGCGGATCGTGCAGCGCCGAGATCAACGGACAGCCGCGCCTCATGTGCATGACGCGAATGAATACGTTCGCCGAAGGCGAGACGATCACCGTCTCCCCGATGAAGACATTCCCGGTCATCAAGGACCTGGTCACCGACGTTTCCTACAACTATGAGAAGGCGAAGGAGATCCCGGCGTTCAAGCCCAAGCCGAAGGAGGCCGACGGCACCCGGCGGATGTATCAGGACGACGTGGACCGGGTCCAGGAGTTCCACAAGTGCATCGAATGCTTCCTCTGCCAAAACACCTGTCACGTCATCCGCGACCACGAAGAGAACAAGCAAGCCTTCGCCGGGCCGCGGTTCTTCGTCCGACTCGCAGCGCTCGAGATGCATCCGCTCGACACGAATGATCGCATGGAGCTCATTCGCCAGAAGGCTGGTCTGGGTTTCTGCAACATCACCAAGTGCTGCACCGAGGTCTGCCCGGAGGACATCCACATCACCGATAACGCGATCATCCCGCTCAAGGAGCGCCTCGTGACCGAGTTCTACGACCCGCTCGTCTGGGTGAAGCGCCGCCTGTCCGGGCGAACGCCAAACCGGCTCGGCGCGACCGAACCGGAGCCGCCCTCCGCGCGGTGAGTCCTTCTCGGAGGCCAGGCGTGCCGCGGGCCTTCGTCGTCCTCGCCGGAGCGGTCCTCGCGCTGTTCTTCGTGCTCGTCGTCGTGCGACCCGCGATCGAGCGGGGTGGCTGGGGCGAGCTGGCGCTGGTGTTCGCGATCTTGGTAGCGGTGCTGGTGTTCGAGCGCTACCTCCGTAGCCGCTAGGCCGTTCGAGCTGATCCTCGCCCGATAGCCGCCGCCGCGGGTCCGGGTGCTAGCCTGCCGCGGGTAGTGGGGACCGCTCAGCACTCCAGTCAGGACGCTAGTCAGCCCGCTAGCCAGCACGCCAGGATCCGTCTGCTGGTCGCCTCGACGGCCGTTCTCGCGCTGCCGTTCGTCTGGATCGGAGCGCAGGCGCTCGGTCGGCCGGGCGTCGAGCCGCTCGTGCCGATCGCCATCTTCATCGCGACCGTCGGGCTCTCGCTCCGCCCGATCAAGATCCATCCCGATGCGGAGCTGAGCCCGTCGGATGTCGCGCTCCTGGCCGCGATCGTCGTGCTCCCGGCGGGGGCTGTCGTGCCGATCGCGGCGGCCGGACGACTCGTCGTCGACGTCATCAAGGGAAAGCGGCCGGAGCAGATCATCCGGAATGCCGGGACGGTCGCGATCGACACCGGTATCGCGTCCCTGGTCTACACGCTGCTGATCGAGCGCGGCGCGGCAACGATGGGGCTCACCGCATCGATCCCCGCTGCGGTCGCCGCCGTGCTGGCGCTCGTGTTCGTCGATATCGCTCAGCTGTATCTGCTCCTCACCGTCCTGCGCGCCCCGATGGCCGATCACGGGTTCCGGTGGTTCGTCCGCACCAGCCGAGCACAGCTGCTCTGGGGATTCGCGGCGGTCATCGCGATCGAGATCATCCGCATCGAGCCGTGGTTCCTCGTTCCGGGACTGCCGCTCTTCGTGATCGGGTACCTGGACATCCGTGCGCGGTTCATCGCCGAGCGTCGCGCACGTCTATTGGCGACCTTGGTCGAGGTGGGCCACGCCGTCGGGATGTCGCTCGATCCGACCCTCGTGTTCCGGGCGGTCTACGAGCAGGTCCGGGCGGTGCTCGAATGCGATGCATTCTTCGTCGGGATCGTCGATCAACGCCGGCGCGTGATGACCTATCGCTACCTGGTCGAGGGTTCCCGGGAGCTTCCAGCGACCGAGATCCCGCTCGA